>NZ_JBZYWI010000113.1:0-10391 GCF_058932755.1 Quadrisphaera sp. DVD1 | reverse complement strand
CCCCCGATCGCCCCGCGGGTGGCGGCGGCCAGGCGGTCCTTGCGGGACGCCGCGCTGAGCCGCTCCTTCATCGTCGAGGCGTACAGGTCGACGTACTCCTGGCCCGACATGCGCATGAGCTCGTACATGATCTCGTCGGTGACCGAGCGCAGCACGAACCGGTCGGCCTCCATGCCCGCGTAGCGGGAGAAGTCCATCGGCTTGCCGATCACCACGCCGACCCGGCCCAGGCGCGGGACCTTGCTGCCGATCGGCTGGATGACGTCGGTGCCGACCATGACGCAGGGGATGACGGGCACCCCGGTGCGCAGCGCCAGGCGCGCGACGCCGGTCTTGCCGCGGTACAGCCGGCCGTCCGGGCTGCGGGTGCCCTCGGGGTAGATGCCGAAGATCTCGCCGCGGGCGAGCACCGCCTCGGCGAGGCGGATCGCGGCCTCGCCGGCCTTGCCCCCGGAGCGGTCCACCGGCAGCTGGCCGATGCCCTTGAAGAAGCCGGCGGTCAGCCGCCCGCGCACCCCGCGGCCGGTGAAGTACTCCGCCTTGGCCATGAAGCTGACGCGGCGCGGGACCACCAGCGGCAGGAAGAAGGAGTCCGACACCGACAGGTGGTTGCTGACGAGGATCGCCGGCCCCGTCGTGGGCACGTTCTCCAGGCCCCGCACCCACGGTCGGAACAGGGTCAGCAGGACGGGGTACAGCACCGCCTTGGCCAGCCAGTAGAACACCCGGTCCTCCTCCCCCCGGCGCTACGGCCCCGGGGGGAAGCACTCTAGAGACAGGTCGGCACCCGCGCCCGCGCCCGGTGCGCGCCGGGTCCGCGCCCAGTCCGTGCCACCATGGGCGCGTGGTCGTCCTGACCGGTGCCGAACCGTTCTCGGCCGACGGCTCCGACGCCGCGGTGCTGCTCTGCCACGGCTTCACCGGCTCGCCCCAGGGCCTGCGCGGCTGGGCGCAGGACCTCGCCGACGCGGGCCTGACCGTGCGCCTGCCCCGCCTGCCCGGTCACGGCACCACCTGGCAGGAGATGGCGCGCACCACGTGGTCGGACTGGGTGGCCGCGGTCGCCGCCGAGCTGGCCGCCCTGCGCGAGCGCGGGTGCACCGTGGTGGTCGGCGGCCTGTCGATGGGCGGGGCGCTCGCGCTGCGCCTGGCCGCCGACGCCCCGGGCGACGTCGCCGGGCTGGTCCTGGTCAACCCCGCGGTGCACCTGCGCGACCCGCTGCTCCCGCTCCTGCCGGTCCTGCGCCGCGTCGTCGCGACGACGCGCGGCGTCGGCAGCGACATCGCGGCGCCCGGGGTGGTCGAGCTGGCCTACGACCGGGTGCCGCTGGCCGCCCTGCACTCCTTCCGCCAGGGCTACCGGGCGCTGGCGCGCGACCTCCCGCGCGTCCACCAGCCCCTCGTGGTGCTGCGCTCGGCCGTGGACCACGTGGTGCCGGCCTCCAGCAGCGCCCAGGTGCTGTCCTCGGTCTCCTCCACCGACGTGCGCGAGGAGGTGCTCGCGCGGAGCCTGCACGTGGCCACCCTCGACCACGACGCCCCGCGCATCACGGCCGCCACCCTGGAGCTCGTGCAGCGCCTGGGCCTGGGCGCGGGCGCTGCGGAGGTGCCGGCGTGAGCGCCCCGCCGCCGGAGCGCGACGGCGACCGCGACGCCGTCGAGGCCGCGTGGGCCGAGATCGTCGCGCACTGGGACGCCGAGGCCCCGCCGGTCGGCGCGTGGCCCGCCCAGGAGGACACGGACGCGGACGCCCCGCGGCGTCCCGGCACCGGGGGTCCTGCCGGCGGCGCCGAGCCCGCCGAGCCCGCGGACCCCGCGGACTCCGCGGACCCCGCCCAGCGGCTGCGGGGCTGGGCGCAGGACCAGCCGGCCGACCGCTCCGGGGCCCAGCCCCGCCCGCAGCCGCGCCCGACCGGCCCCCGGGACGTCCCGGTCCCCGTCGAGCCCGACACCGCCGGCGGCCCCGCCGCCGCGGCGCGCGACGACGACGAGCACTTCGTGCCGCCCGTGCCCCCGCCGATCCCGCGGGCGGGGTGGCGCAGCTGGCTGCCGTGGGTGGGCGTCCTGGGCGCGCCCGTGGCGCTGCTCGTGCTCGTGCTGCTCGGGCAGCGGCCCTCCGGCACCCCGGTGCTGCTCCTCGTGGCCGCCTTCGTCGCCGGCTTCCTCACCCTGGTCATCCGGATGCCGACGTCCCGCGACGGCGACGACGACGACGGCGCGGTGGTCTGAGGCGCTGCCTCAGCCCACCTGCGCCAGGTCCACCGCTCCGACCACCGGCGCGGGCCGCTCGCACGTGCTGCTCACGGCGGTCGCTCCCCCGCCGTCGGCGGCGTCGAGCAGGGACTCCATGACGTCGAGGACGTGCAGCGCCACCTCCGGGCCGGCGCGGTGCGGGGAGCCGTCGCGCAGCGCCAGGGCGAGGTCGGCCACGCCGATCCCCCGGCCGCCCTCGAGGTACCCGGCCGAGGGGGCCAGCGGCGCCCACTCGGGCGCCTGGGCGGTGAGCAGCTCGACCGGGCCCTCGAAGTAGTTCGGGTCGGGCACCGACAGCGACCCGCGGTCGCCGTGGACCTCGATCCGCGGCAGCCGGGAGCCCCAGACGTCGAAGCTCATCACCAGGGTCGTCAGCGCTCCGCCCTCGTGCTCGAGGACGCCCGTGACGTGCGAGGGGACCTCCACGGGGAACTCGGTGCCGGCCCGCGGGCCGCTGCCGATGGTGCGCGTGGCCCTGGGTCGCGAGGCCGCGCCCAGCACCCGGCGCACCGGGCCGAGCAGGTGCACCAGCGCGGTGAGGTAGTACGGGCCCATGTCGAGCAGCGGGCCGCCACCGGGGCGGTAGTAGAACTCCGGGTCCGGGTGCCAGCGCTCGTGGCCGGGGTTGACCATGAACGCCGTCGCGGCGTGCGGGACGCCCACGAGGCCGGCGTCCACCGCGGCGCGCGCGGTCTGCGTGCCCGTGCCCAGCACCGTGTCCGGCGCGCACGCCACCCGCAGCCCCGCCGCCGCGGCGGCCGCGAGCACCTCGCGGCCCTCCGCCGTGGTCGCGGCCAGCGGCTTCTCGCCGTAGACGTGCTTGCCCGCCGCCAGGGCGGCCAGGGCCACCTCCGCGTGGGCGGCCGGGATGGTGAGGTTGAGGACGGCGTCGACGTCGTCGGCGGCCAGCAGGCCGGCCAGCGGCAGGGCGCGCGCCCCGGGGTGCTCGGCGGCCAGGGCCGCGGCCCGGCCCTGGTCCAGGTCGGCGACGGCGGTCACCCGCACCTGCGGCAGCCGGGCGAACGCGGCGCTGTACTGGGCGCTGATCCTCCCGGCGCCGACGATCCCGACCCTCAGCGGCTCGCCCACAGCAGCCCCCTCTCCACCAGCGTGCGCACGTTCGGGTCCTGCAGGACCTCCACCCGGTGCCCGGGCGTGCAGACGAAGATCCGGCCCTCGCCCCACTGGCGCGTCCACACCGCCGGCGACGTGACCGGCCGGTTCCACGGGTCCCACTCCCTGACCTGCTGCGTGGTGGTGGCCAGGACGTCGACGTAGTCGTCGGCCAGCACCCAGTACTGCTCGGTCACGAGCTCGAAGTCGCTCAGGCCGCGGGTGATCGGGTGCTCCGCGGCGGCCGGGGACAGGTTCACCGCGTGGGGCACGTAGTTGTCGGGCTGCTCACCGGTCAGCTCGTCGGGGTGCTTGCCGGGGTGGCAGGCGAACTGGCCGCCGACGAGGTGGAGGTAGTCCGCGGAGCCGCGGTAGGAGTCGGCGATGCCGCCGTGCCACCCGGCCAGGCCGGTGCCCGCCTCCACGGCGGAGCGGAGCCCCGCGACCTCGTCCCGCTCGATCGTCGACATCGTCATGCACTGCACGACCAGGTCGACGCCCGCCATGTACTCCGCGTCGGCGTACGGCGCGGGCGTGCCCTCCACCCGCACGTCGTAGCCGTGCTCGAGCAGGAAGGGCAGGAACAGCTCGGTCGCCTCCACCGGCTGGTGCCCCTCCCAGCCCCCGCGCACCACCAGCGCTCGTCGTCCGCTCACGTCACGACCTCCTCGTCCGCGTTCCGTCTCCGGTCCCGGCCTCGCGCCGCGCGAGGTCCGCCATCCCGACCATCCCGGCGCCCGGCCCGAGCTCGACGGCGACCAGCCGCGGCGCGGGGCGGTAGCCGCGGCCGGTCAGGTGGCGCTCCAGGCCCTCGCGGGCGGGGCCCAGCAGCAGCTCCCCCGCCGCGGACAGCCCCCCGCCGACGACGAACGCCCCCGGGTCGAGGGCGGCCGCGAGGTTGGCGAGGCCCAGCCCGAACCAGCTGCCCATCTCGTGGAGCATCTCGCGGGAGGCGGGGTCGCCGTCCTGGGCGGCCGCGGTGACCACGGGGCCGAGCACCGCGTCGGGGTCCCCGCCGGTGCGGCGCAGCAGCTCGTGCGCGACCGGCGACCCGGACCGGGCCAGCTCGCGCCCCTCGCGCCCCAGCGCGTTGCCGGAGGCGTACTGCTCCCAGCAGCCGCGCCCGCCGCACTCGCAGCGGTGGCCGCCGGGCACGAGCACCATGTGGCCGAACTCCCCCGCCAGGCCGTGCCGGCCCCGCTCCAGGCGGCCGTCGACGACGATCGCCCCGCCGATGCCGGTGCCCAGGGTGATGCACACCAGCCGGTCCTCGCCGCGGCCGGCGCCGAAGCGCCACTCCGCCCAGGCGGCGCCGTTGGCGTCGTTGTCGACGAGCACCGGCCGGTCCAGGCGCTGCTGGACGGCGTCGCGCAGGGGCTCGTTGCGCCACGCCAGGTGCGGGGAGAACAGCACGGTGCCGGCGGCGGCGTCGACGAAGCCCGCCGCGCCGACGCCGACGGCGCCCACCTCGCCCAGGCCGGCGCCGGCCGCCGCGGCGACGAGGTGCTCGACGACCTCCACGACGGTGTCCTCGACCGCGCGCACGTCGCGTCCCGGCGTGGGGCGCTGCACCGTGCGCAGCACCCGCCCGTCCTCGTCGACGAGCCCCGCGGCGACCTTGGTGCCCCCGATGTCGACGCCGACGGCCAGGCTCACCGCCGGCTCATCGGCGGCGGGCGAGGTCCGCGACGCCGATCATGCCGGCGTCGTTGCCGAGCCGGGCCAGCTCGATCCGAGGCTCGGGGCGGTGACCGCGGGCGGTGAGCTGGCGGCGGAAGGCCGCTCGAGCGGGCTCGAGGAGCAGGTCGCCCGCGGCCGAGACGCCGCCGCCGACGACGATCATCGCGCTGTCGAGCACGGCCATCACGCTGGCCGCGCCCTCGCCGATCCAGCGCCCGAGGTCCGCCAGCAGCTCCTGGGAGGCGAGGTCGCCCTCCTGGGCGGCGCGGGTGACCATCGGGCCCTCGAGCGCCTCGGGGTCGCCGCCCGCGAGCTCCAGCAGCCGGGCCGCCATCGGGCCGCCGGAGCGGGCGACCTCGCGGGCCTCGCGCACCAGCGCGCGCCCCGAGGCGTACTGCTCCCAGCAGCCGCGGTTGCCGCAGCCGCACTGGTAGCCGTCGGGCACGACGCGCAGGTGGCCCAGCTCGCCGGCGAAGCCCGCCGCGCCCCGCAGGAGGCGGTCGTCCAGGACGATGCCGCCGCCGAGACCGGTGCCGATGGTCAGCAGCACCATGTCGCGCACCTCGCGGCCGGTGCCGTGCGCGAACTCCCCCCAGGCGGCGGCGTTGGCGTCGTTCTCCACGACGACCGGCAGCCCGAGGCGGGCCTCGAGGTCCGCGCGCAGCGGCTCGTCGCGCCAGGCGAGGTTCGGGGCGAAGGTGACGACCGAGCGGCTGGCGTCGACGAACCCGGCGGCCCCCACGCCGACCGCCTCCACCTCGTGGGTGGCCCGCAGCTCCGTCACGGCGTCCACGACGGCGGTCTCGATGGCCTCCACGTCGGTGGCCGGGGTGTCGCGCCGGGTCTCCAGGAGGATCTCGCCGGCGTCGGAGACGACTCCGGCCGCGATCTTGGTGCCGCCGATGTCCACGCCGATGGTGTGCACGTGCCGCCTTCCGATGGTGCTCGCTGGTGCTCGCTGGGGCCTCGCTGCCGCCAGGCGCACCGGGACCGCGCGCGGCTGCTGGCCCGGCGAGGCTACCGGCCGGTGGGCGTCGCGCACGGCGGGGCGCTGCGCCGCCGGGCGGGCGCCGTCCGGGTGGCCGGCGCGCGCGGGCCCGGCCGTCGTGGATCACCGGCGCTATCGTTCCTCCAGACCGTTCCAGCGTCGGGGCGGCGAGCGCCACGAGGAGTGCCGTGACCGAGCAGCGGACCGAGCCCCAGAGCGAGCCCCGGAGCGAGCACCGGAGCGAGCACCGCGTGCCCCTGGCCGTCGAGGTGGACCCCGCCACGAACCTCACCGACCTGGTGCTGGACGCCGTCCGCACCCGGCCCGGCATGGCCCTGTTCCGCCGCTTCGTCGACGGCGCCTGGGTCGACGTGCGCCCCGGGGCCTTCCTCGAGGAGGTGCGCGCGCTGGCCGCCGGCCTGGTCGCCGCCGGCGTGCAGCCCGGTGACCGCGTGGGGCTGATGGCCCGCACCCGCTACGAGTGGACGCTCACCGACTTCGCCATCTGGTTCGCCGGCGCGGTGACGGTGCCGGTGTACGAGACGTCCTCGGCGGAGCAGGCGCGCTGGATCCTCGCCGACTCCGGTGCGGTCGCCGCGGTCGTGGAGTCCGAGCGGCACGCCGCCCTGCTGGCGGGGGTCGCCGACGGCACCCCCGACCTGCGGCACGTGTGGACCATCGAGGGCGGGGACCTGGAGCGCGTGGCCGCCTCCGGCACCGGGGTCGCCGCCGAGGAGCTGGAGTCGCGCCGCTCGCGCGCGGGCCTGGCCGACCTGGCCACGATCATCTACACGTCCGGCACGACCGGGCGCCCCAAGGGCTGCGAGCTCACGCACGGCAACTTCGTCGTGCTGGCGAAGAACGCCGTCCACGCCGTGCCCGAGGTCTTCTCCGGCGAGGACGCCTCCACCCTGCTCTTCCTGCCGCTCGCGCACGTCTTCGCGCGCTTCATCCAGGTGCTCTGCGTCGCCAGCCCCGTGACGATGGGCCACGCGGCGGACATCAAGAACATCACCACCGACCTCGGCACGTTCAACCCCACGTTCGTCCTGGCCGTGCCGCGCGTGTTCGAGAAGGTCTACAACGGCGCCGAGCAGAAGGCGGCCGCGGCCGGCCGGGGGAAGGTCTTCACCCGGGCCGCGGACGTCGCGGTGCGCTACAGCACGGCGCTGGACTCCGGGGGTCCGGGCCTGGCGCTGCGCCTGCAGCACGCCGTCTTCGACCGCCTGGTCTACGGCAAGCTGCGCGCGGCCCTGGGCGGTCGGGCGGCGCACGCCGTCTCCGGCGGCGCCCCGCTGGGCGAGCGCCTGGGCCACTTCTTCCGCGGCGTCGGGGTGACGGTCCTGCAGGGCTACGGCCTGACCGAGACCACCGCGCCGACCTGCGTCACGCTCCCCGGCTCGGTGGTGATGGGGACCGTCGGCCCGCCGCTGCCCGGCTGCGCGGTGCGCATCGACGCCGACGGCGAGGTGCTCGTCACCGGGCCCCACGTCTTCACGGGCTACTGGCACAACCCCGAGGCCACCGCGGACGCCTTCGAGGACGGCTGGTTCCGGACCGGCGACCTGGGCTCCCTCGACGCGCGCGGCAACCTGTCGATCACCGGGCGCAAGAAGGAGATCATCGTCACCGCGGCCGGCAAGAACGTGGCGCCGGCGGTGCTGGAGGACCAGCTGCGCGCCCACCCGCTGGTCAGCCAGACGATCGTCGTCGGCGACCAGCGCCCGTTCGTCGGCGCCCTGCTCACCCTGGACGCCGACATGCTGCCGACCTGGCTGGCGAACAACGGCCGGCCCGCGCTCACGGTGGCCCAGGCGGCGGAGGACCCGGAGGTGCTCGCGGAGCTGCAGCGGGCCGTCGACGCCGCCAACACCGCGGTCTCGCGCGCGGAGTCGATCCGCCGCTTCGTCGTCCTCGACACCGACTTCACCGAGGAGGGCGGGCAGATGACGCCGTCGCTCAAGCTCAAGCGCGCGGTGGTGCTCAAGGACTTCGACGCCCAGGTCGAGCGGCTCTACACCGTCTGATCCCCGGCGAGCAGCGCCTGGAGCCGCTCGGCCTGCTGGCGCCAGCTCCAGCGCTCCACGACCCACGCCCGCCCGCGCTCGCCCATCGCCCGGGCGGCCGCGGGGTCGCCGAGCAGCTCCACGAGCACCTCCGCGACGGCGGCCACGTCACGGCCGTCGACCACGCGGCCGGTCTCGCCGTCGCGGACGGCGTCCGGGGCGCCGCCCGAGCGGCCCGCCACCACGGGGAGCCCCACCGCGGCGGCCTCGAGGTAGCAGATGCCCAGGCCCTCGGTCTCCAGCCCGCCCCAGCGGTCGCGCGCGGGCATCGCGAAGACGTCGCCCGCGGCGTAGTGGGCGGGCAGCTCCTCCTCGGGCACCCGGCCGGCCAGGACCACGTGCCCCGCCAGCCCCAGCCGGTCGACCCGCCGCTGCAGCGACGCGCGCTCCGGCCCCGACCCGACGAGCAGCAGCGCCGCGCCGGGCACCCGCTCCCGCACGGCCGGCAGGGCCTCGACGAGCACGTCCTGGCCCTTGCGCGCCACGAGGCGCGACACGCAGACCACCACCGGGCGCCCGCCCAGGCCGTGGCGCTCGCGCACGGCGGCGCCGTCCGCGGCGGGCGTGAAGACGGTCTCGTCGACGCCGGGCACGAGGGGCTGCATCCGGGCGCGCAGGTGCGGCGGCAGCGGCGCCGCGATGCGCCGGCGCGTGGCCTCGACGAGGTAGGTCAGGACGTCGTTGCGCTCGGCGATCGCCCGCACGGCCGCGCGGGTGCCGGGCAGGGCGGCCCACCACACCTCGTGGCCGTGGGTGGTCGCCACGGTGCGCCGCACCCCGGCCCGCCGCAGCGCCGGGGCCATGAGGCCCAGCGGGGCGGCCGCGCCGAACCAGACCCGGTCGCACCCGTGCGCGCGGGCGGTGGCCACGACCCGGCGCACCACCGCGGGCGTCGGCACGAGGAGGCGGGAGCGGTCGCGCACGACCGGGAAGGGCAGCGCGGCGTCGTAGGCGTCCTGCCCGTCCTGGCGGCAGGTGTGGACCACGACGGCGTCCGGGGGCATGCGGCGCACCACCGCCAGGACGAAGGACTCGATGCCGCCCGCCCGGGGCGGGAAGTCGTTGGTCACCACGAGGGTGCGGCCGGTCCCGCTCACGCGGCTCCCTCGGCAGGAGCGTCGGGCGAGCCGCTGCCGGAGCCGGCGAGGCGGCGCAGGCAGGCGCGCCAGTCCTCGACGAGCGCGGCCCGGTCGGTGTGCAGCACCTCGGCCAGCGCCGCGTCGACCGCCGCCTCTCCCCCGCCGCCGGCCGCGTCCGGCCCGGCGGAGGCCTGCCGGTAGGCGGCGACGACCGCCTGCTCTCCCTCGTGCTCGGCCAGCAGGTCCACGGCCAGCCACGCCCCGCCGTAGGCGGGGCCGACGTCCGTGCGCGCCGGGTCGAAGTCGGCCTCGGCGGGCAGGCCCGCGGGGGCGCCCCCCTCGCGGACCTGCTCCACCAGCTCGGCGGCCACCACCGAGCGCGGCAGGTCGGTGCCCGCGTAGGCCACCCAGTCCGCGAACCCCTCGCTCAGCCACAGGGGGACAGCGCGCACCGCCGTGGCCCGGGTGGCCACGTGGGTCAGCTCGTGGGTGAGCACGACCTGCTGGCCCAGCGGGGCGAGCAGCGAGAACCCCGCCGGGTTGACCACCACGTGGTCGCCGTCGGTGGCGCCGTCGGTGCCCACCAGCTCGCCGGTGGTGACCGCCGCGATCTGGTCCAGCCCCGCGTCGTCCTCCCGCCCGAGCAGCTGGGCCAGCTCGGCCTGGGTCGCGGGCACCTGGAAGACCGTGGTGCGGGGCCAGTCGGTGCCCCACGCCTCGTCGACGCGCTCGGCCGCCTCGTCGGCCATGGGGGCGTAGTCCCGCAGCACCTCGGGGCCGGCGGTGCCGATGAGGAGCGCCCGCTGCGAGCGGAGCACGGAGACCGGCCCGAGGTCCCAGAGCGCGAGCGCCGTGGTGGCATCGGCGTCGGTGGCCAGGGCCCAGCCCGCGCCCCGCGGCACGACCGTCAGGTGCTGCGACTGGTGCACGGGTCCGGAGTCGACCCCGGCGAGCCGGTAGGACAGCGTCACCTCCGCCACCCAGGCGCCGGGCGGCAGCGCGGCCGAGCGCTGCGCCGGAAGGTCCGGGCCGCGGCCGGCGTACTCCCACGACCACGACTCCAGCGGCACCGCCGCGAGCCGGTCGAAGACGGCCCCCTGCCGCTCGACGTAGGCGGCGGCGCCGGCGTCGAGCGCGGGGTCGAGCCCGGCGAGCCACCCGGAGCGGTCTCGGGCGAGCAGCGCGGCCGACCGGTCGTCGAGCAGCGCCTGG
>NZ_JBZYWI010000112.1:0-10400 GCF_058932755.1 Quadrisphaera sp. DVD1 | reverse complement strand
TGAGACGGGGCCCCGACCCGACCGGCCGGGGCCCCGTCCCAGCCACCCCCTGTCTCGCGGCGCCCCCGCCTGGCAGGGTGGCGCCATGCGCAGCCAGCTGTTCGACGCCAGCCACGCCGAGGTCGCCACGGGGGAGCGCTGGTCCCTCCAGAGCTCGCGGATGCTCCGCGTGGCCCTGGGCGGGGACGTGCTCGCCGCCAAGGGCTCGATGGTCGCCTACCAGGGCCAGGTCCGCTTCGACCACGAGAGCTCCGGCAGCCTCGGCCGCCTGCTCAAGAAGGTCGTCACCAACGAGGACACCCCGCTCATGCGCGTCAGCGGCGCCGGCGAGGTCTTCTTCGCCCGGGCCGCCGAGCACGTCTTCCTCATCCAGCTCGAGGGCGACGCCATCAGCGTGGACGGGAAGAACCTGCTCGCCTTCGACGCGGAGGTCTCCTGGGACATCCGCCGCGTGGCGGGCGCGGGCATGGCCGCCGGCGGGCTGTTCAACCTCGAGCTGCGGGGCGCCGGCGTCGTCGCGCTGACCAGCGACGGGCCGCCCGTGCTGCTCGACTGCGCGGCCCAGCCCACCTACGTCGACGTGCAGGCGGCCGTGGCGTGGTCGGCCAACCTCCAGCCGCAGCTGGTCAACAGCACCAACATGCGCTCGCTGCTGCGCGGCGGCACGGGGGAGGCGTTCCAGTACGCCTTCTCCGGCCCGGGCTTCGTGCTCGTGCAGCCCAGCGAGGGCCGGCCCGTGGTGCCCCAGGGCGGCAGCGGCGGCGGTGCGATGGGCGGCCTCGGCGGCCTGTTCACCTGAGGCGCCCACCTCGGCCCCCACCGGGTGTCCCGCCGCTCGCGTACCCTGCTGCGACGTGGCTGCCGTCGACTTCCAAGCTGAGATCTCCGCCCTGCGCACGACCTTCGGGACGATCCGGCAGGTCACCGACGTCGACGCCCTGACCTCGACGATCGCCGAGCTGTCCGAGCAGGCCTCCGCCCCCGGGCTGTGGGACGACGTCGAGGCCGCCCAGCAGGTGACCAGCCGCCTCTCGCACGCCCAGACCGAGCTCGAGCGCCTGCAGACCATGGGCCAGCGGATCGACGACCTCGAGCTGCTGGTCGAGATGGCCGGTGACGCCGACCTCGAGAACGACGCCGCCACGGCCGCCGAGACCCGCGCGGAGGCCGAGAAGGAGCTCGAGGGCCTGCGCAAGGACCTCGGCGAGCTCGAGGTGCGCACCCTGCTCAACGGCGAGTACGACAAGCGCGAGGCCCTGGTCACCGTGCGCGCCGAGGCGGGCGGCGTCGACGCCGCCGACTTCGCCGAGATGCTGCTGCGCATGTACCTGCGCTGGGCCGAGCGCCACGGCTACAAGACCGAGGTGATGGACACCTCCTACGCCGAGGAGGCGGGGATCAAGTCGGCCACGATGGCCGTGCACGCCCCCTACGCCTACGGCACCCTCTCGGTCGAGCAGGGCACCCACCGCCTCGTGCGGATCTCGCCCTTCGACAACCAGGGCCGCCGCCAGACCTCCTTCGCCGGCGTCGAGGTGCTCCCGGTCACCGAGGAGACCGACCACATCGACATCCCGGAGAACGAGGTGCGCGTCGACGTCTTCCGCTCCTCCGGCCCGGGCGGGCAGTCGGTCAACACGACCGACTCCGCGGTGCGCCTGACCCACCTGCCGACCGGCATCGTCGTCTCCTGCCAGAACGAGAAGTCGCAGCTGCAGAACAAGGCCGCGGCGATGCGCGTGCTCCAGGCCCGCCTGCTGGTGCGCGCGAAGGAGGAGCGCCAGGCCGAGCTCGACGCGCTCAAGGGCGCCGACAGCGGCAGCTGGGGCAACCAGATGCGGTCCTACGTGCTCAACCCGTACCAGATGGTCAAGGACCTGCGCACCGATCACGAGGTGGGGAACCCGGTGCCGGTCTTCGACGGGGAGATCGACGACTTCCTCGAGGAGGGCATCCGCTGGCGCCGCCAGCAGGACAAGGCCGCCTCCGGCGCCTGAGCCCCTCCCCGGGCGCCCGGGCCCGAGCCGAGGCGCCCACAGGTTCGCGACACACCGGGGCGTTCTGCCACGAAAGCGGGCCCGGCCCACCTAGCCTCGGCCGTGGCCAGGTGCTGCGCGATGCGCACGGCGGTCGAGCGGGTCGTGGACGGCCTGGACGCCGCCACGGACCCCCGAGGACTGGCCGGGCTGCTGATCACGTGATCCGTTTCGAGGACGTCACCAAGACCTACGACCGCACGAGCCGGCCGGCGCTGGACGGCATCAGCCTGGACGTCGAGCGCGGCGAGTTCGTCTTCCTCGTCGGGGCCTCCGGCTCGGGCAAGTCGACCTTCCTGCGCCTGGTGCTCAAGGAGGACGTGCCCACCAGCGGCGTCGTGCGGGTGGCCGGGCGCGACGTCGCGCGCCTGTCGTCGTGGAAGGTGCCGCACCTGCGCCGCCAGATCGGCGCGGTCTTCCAGGACTTCCGGCTGCTGCCGAGCAAGACCGTGTTCGAGAACGTCGCCTTCGCCCTGCAGGTGATCGGGCGCAGCCGCCACCACATCGCCCAGGTCGTCCCCGAGACCCTCGAGCTGGTCGGTCTGGCCGGCAAGGAGGGGCGCCTGCCCCACGAGCTGTCCGGCGGCGAGCAGCAGCGCGTGGCGATCGCCCGCGCGTTCGTCAACCGCCCCGCGATCCTCCTGGCCGATGAGCCGACCGGGAACCTCGACCCCGCCACGAGCGAGGGGATCATGCGCCTGCTCGACCGGATCAACCGCACGGGCACGACCATCGTCATGGCCACGCACGACACGGAGATCGTCGACTCGATGCGCAAGCGGGTGGTCCAGCTGGACGGCGGCGCGCTGGTGCGCGACGAGGCCCGCGGCGCGTACGGGGTGGCCCTCTGATGCGCGGGCGGTTCCTGCTCGGGGAGGTCCTGGCCGGTCTGCGGCGCAACACCGCGATGAGCGTCTCGGTGGTCCTCGTCACCTTCGTCTCGCTGGTCTTCGTCGGCGCCGGCGGCCTGCTGCAGCTGCAGGTCGGCCAGATGAAGGACTACTGGTACGACCGCGTCCAGGTCTCGATCTTCCTGTGCGTGGCCGACAGCGAGGCCCCCACCTGCACCGGCGGCGAGGTGAGCCAGGCCCAGAAGGACGAGGTCGCCGCGGCGCTGGCCTCCCCGGCGCTCGAGCCCTACGTCGAGAAGGTCGAGTTCGAGACCAAGGCGCAGGCCTTCGCGCGCTTCCAGGAGCAGTTCGCCGACACCGCGATCGCCGAGTCGGCCACCGAGGACCAGCTCAACGAGTCCTTCCGGGTCAAGCTCGTCGACCCGACCCAGTACGACGTCGTGAGCCAGTACTTCACGGGGACGCCGGGGGTCGAGGAGGTCCAGGACCAGCGCCGCGTGCTCGACCCGTTCTTCGCCGTGCTGAACGTGCTCACGCTCGTCGCCGGCGGCTTCGCCCTCGTGATGATCATCGCGGCCGGGCTGCTCATCGCCACGACGATCCGCCTGTCGGCCTACAGCCGGCGGCGGGAGACCGGGATCATGCGCCTCGTGGGGGCCAGCAAGACCCTCATCCAGCTGCCGTTCCTCCTCGAGGGAGTCCTGGCCGCCGTGGTGGGCGCGGGCCTGGCCACGGGGGTGCTGTGGGCCGTGGTGCGCTTCGGCGTCCAGGGCTGGCTGGTCGACGTGCTGCCCCTGTTCGGCTACATCGGCACCTCCCAGGTCTGGCTGGTCGCGCCGCTGCTCTTCGCGGTCGGGATCCTGCTGGCCGGCCTGGCCTCGGTGGTCACCCTGTCCCGCTACCTGAAGGTCTGAGGCGTGGCGCGAGCACGCACCCGCGCCCGCGGCCACCGCCGCGGCGTGGCCGCCGCGATGGTCCTCCTCGTCGGCGCCCTGGCCGTCGGGGCCGGGCCGGCGCAGGCCGAGACCGACAAGCAGCTGCGCCAGCGCCAGAGCGAGCTGCGCCAGCAGGCGGCCGAGGCCGAGGAGGAGCTGGACGCGCTCAGCGACGCCGCCGCCGCCGCGAGCGCCGCCCTGGACGAGGTGAAGGCGCGCCAGCCCCAGGCCCAGGCCGAGCTGGACGCCGCCACGGCGCAGGTCCAGGTGGCCCGGGCGCGCGACGTCCAGCTCGCCGGCGAGCTCGCCGCGGCCGAGGCCGCCGAGGCCGCGGCGGTCGCCTCGATGGCCGACGGCAGCGTGGCCATCGAGGGCACCGCCAAGACGCTGTCGCGGATCGCCTCGCAGGCGTACCGCACGGGCGGCATGAACAACGCCCTGGCGCTGGCCCTGGACGCCGAGAGCCCCGAGGACTTCACCGACCGGTACGTCATGGTCGACGCCGCCCTGCGGGCCCAGTCGGGGGCGATGGCGCGGCTGCGCGAGCAGCGGGCGCTGCAGGTGCACGAGCAGGAGAAGCTCGAGGCGGTGCGCGCGGAGGTGGCCCGGCTCAAGGCCGAGGCCGAGGAGCACCTGGCCGCCACCCAGGCCGCCGAGGCGCAGGCCGCCTCGCGCAAGGCCGAGCTGGACTCCCTCGCGAGCCAGCAGGCCCAGGCGCTGGCGACCCTGGAGAGCGAGAAGAGCGCCCACGAGCAGCAGGCGGCGCAGGCCCAGGCGGCGAGCGACGACATCGCCGCCGAGCTGCGGGCCCGCGAGGCCGCGGCGGCGGCCCGGCGGGCGTCGTCCGGGACGAAGGCCCCGGCCTCCTCCGGGGGGGCGCCGGCCGCGACCAGCGGGGTGCTCGGCGCGCCGCTGGCGAAGATGACCGTGACCTCGAGCTACGGCTACCGCGTCCACCCGGTCTACGGCACCCGCCGCCTGCACGCCGGCACCGACTTCCGGGCCGCCTGCGGCACCCCGGTGTACGCGGCCGAGGCCGGTGAGGTGATCCGCGCCGGGGTCGGCTCGGGCTACGGCAACATCATGGTCGTCGACCACGACACGGTGGCCGGGCGCTCGGTCGCCACGGCCTACGCCCACCTGTCGCGGTTCGCGGTCGGCGTCGGCACGAGCGTGGAGCGCGGGCAGCTCATCGCCTACTCCGGCTCCACCGGTGTGGGCACCGCCTGCCACCTGCACTTCGAGGTGCGCGTGTCCGGGTCGACGGTCAACCCGCTCGGCTGGCTCTGAGCGCGGTCGCCGTCGCCGCCTAGACTGGGCGGGTGGCGACGGCGAAGGACAGCGGGCGGAAGGTCGTGGCCACCAACCGCAAGGCGCGCCACGACTACGCCATCGAGGACGTGTACGAGGCCGGCATGGTGCTCGTGGGCACCGAGGTCAAGTCGCTGCGCCTGGGCCGGTCGAGCCTCGTCGACGGGTTCGCCACCGTCGAGGGCGGCGAGGCCTGGCTGGAGGGCGTCTACATCCCCGAGTACGTCCAGGGGACGTGGACCAACCACGAGCCCCGCCGGCGGCGCAAGCTGCTCCTGCACGCGTCGGAGATCCTCAAGATCGCCCAGGCGACGATGGACCCCGGCTACACGCTGGTGCCGCTGCAGGTCTACTTCAAGGACGGCCGCGCCAAGGTCGAGATCGCCGTGGCCCGGGGCAAGCGCAACTACGACAAGCGCCAGGCGCTGCGCGAGAAGCAGGACGCCCGCGAGGCCCACCGCGCGATGTCGGTGCGCACCCGCCGCGGGGAGTAGCCCCGCGGGGAGTGCCGGCTGGCGCGGTCGCGGCCCGGCAGCGCATGCTCAGGGGCATGCGTGCTGTCTTCCAGAACACCTACGGCGGTCCCGACGTCCTGCAGGTCGGTGAGCAGCCCGACCCGCTCGTCGGTCCCGACACCGTCCTGGTCCGCGTCCGCGCGGCCGGCGTGAACCCCGTCGACCACAAGGTCCGCGAGGGCTACCTCCAGGGCGCCTTCCCCTCCTTCCTCCCCAACATCCCGGGCTGGGACGTCGCGGGCGTCGTCGAGGCCGTCGGTCCGGCGGTCCACGACCTGAGCGTCGGCGACGAGGTGCTGGGCTACGTCCGCAAGGACTTCGTGCGCGACGGCACCTACGCCGAGCTGGTCTCCGCCTCCTCCCGCCACCTGGCGCTCAAGCCGCCGCAGGTCTCGTTCGTGGAGGCCGGCGCGCTGCCGCTGGCCGGCCTCACCGCGCTGCAGTCCCTCGACGCCGTGAAGGTGCACGCCGGTGACACCGTGCTCGTGCACGCCGCCGCGGGGGGCGTGGGGCACTTCGCCGTCCAGATCGCCAAGGCCCGCGGGGCCCGCGTCATCGCCACCGCCGGCGAGGGCAACCACGACTACCTGCGCTCCCTGGGCGCGGAGCCGGTGCTCTACGGGCCGGGCCTGGTGGACGCCGTCCGCGCGCTCTCGCCGGAGGGCGTGGACGCCGCCGTGGACTACGTCGGCGGCGACGCCATCCGCCAGTCCGCCGAGCTGGCCAAGCACGTGCGCCGGACGGCGTCCAACGTCGACCCGTCGCTGACCGCCGAGGTGGGCGGCATCTACTGCTTCGTGGTGCCGAACGCCCTCCAGCTCGCGCAGCTCGTCGCGATGGTCGACGAGGGCAGCATCAAGGTCAACGTGCAGGAGACCTTCCCGCTCGAGCGCGCCGCCGACGCCCAGCGCCTCGTCGAGGGCGGCCACGTGCGCGGCAAGGTCGTCATCACCGTCTGACCGCCCCGCCCGGCCCGCCTCCCGTTCGCCTCCCGCTCGCCCTCCCGCTCGTCGGGCACGGGGACGGGCACAGATCCGCCCACGGGAATCCCTCGTGCGCTCGCGGCGCTGTACCGGGTACCCTGGCGACGCCGCAGCGGCATCGCACGTCGCCGCCGGGGCAGCACAACTCAACAGGGGGTGCCAGGTCTCGACGTTGCATCGTCGAACCAGGGGAAGCGAGTCGAGAATGCAAGGTCATCTCGTGAACGTTCCTTGCAAACCAATAGGTGCCGATTCCAAGCGCACCGACTTCACTCTCGCCGCCTGAGCGAGTCCTGAGGTCCGTCGGCCCGGGAGTGCTCCCGTCCCGGTAACCGGCGTCAGCTAGGGAGCCACTGCTGTCAGCCCTCGTCGTCGGGGCTGACGGGACTTCTAGACGACTGAGCTCGGCAGCGGCGTCGCCTGCAAGACCGCTGGAGCTGAGAAAACCGTTCGCAGGCTGCACTCGGAGAAGCCCTGGGGGAACGACGACGGACGCGGGTTCGATTCCCGCCACCTCCACACCCCGCGAACGGCCCGTCCTGGATCTCCAGGGCGGGCCGTTCGTCGTCCCGGGGGGCTCCGGTCGGCGCCCGAGCGGGCGACGCGCGCCCGAAGTGCCCCGCTCGGCCCACCCGCGTGGCTACTGTCGACGCCCGGAGGCGCGGGCGGGCCAGCCCCGCCCCGTCGACCGCGCACGGGAGGGGTGACCGGTGATCCGCACGTCGTGGGGGTCGGCCACGGACCGCGGTCCGGTGCGCCGCCTGAACGAGGACGCCCTGCTCGCCCACCCCCCGGTCTTCCTCGTGGCCGACGGCATGGGCGGCCACGCGGCCGGTGACGTCGCCAGCCGGGTCGCGGTCGAGGAGTTCTCGGCCCTCGCCGGGGGCGGCCCCGTGCGCCCGGAGGACGTGCGCGCCTGCTTCGAGCGGGTCGCCGACCGCCTCCACGAGGCCGCGGCCGAGCGGGGCGACAGCGGGCGCGCGACGACGATGGGCACCACCGTGGCCGGCGTCGCGGTCGCCGACAGCGACGGCGGCGCCTACTGGCTGGTCTTCAACGTCGGCGACTCGCGCGTCTACCGCTGCGCGGGCGGTGCGCTGGAGCAGATCACCGTCGACCACTCGCTGGTGCAGGAGCTCGTCGACTCGGGCCACCTCAGCGCCGAGGACGCGCGCGAGCACCCGCAGCGCAACGTCGTCACCCGCGCGCTGGGCTCCCGCCGCCGCCCGGAGCCCGACTACTGGCTCATCCCGGCCCAGCCGCGCGACCGCCTGCTCGTCTGCACCGACGGGCTGACCGGTGAGCTGACGGACGCCGTCCTGCTCGACGCGCTCACCTCCCACCCCGACCCCCAGGACGCCGCCCGGTGGCTCGTGGACGCCGCGCTGGCCGCCGGCGCGCGCGACAACGTCACCGCCGTGGTCGTCGACGCGGTGCAGGTGCCGGGGGAGGGGCGCACCGGGTCCGGCCCGGGCACCGCCTCCGGGCCCGACGACGCCACCACCCCCCGGACGAGGAGCCACCGCCCGTGATCGTGCCCGAGTACCAGCCCGGCCCGTGGACGGCGGTCGTCTCCGACGGCCTCGTCGCCCTCGTCGAGCACGGCGACTCCAGCGCCCTGTGGGAGTCGCTGCGCGGCGGCGGAGGGCTCGCCGAGCAGCTCGGCGTCCTCACCCGCGGCGGCCTGGCAGGCCTGCCCGGCTTCGCGCTGCTCGACCTGCGCGGCGGGAGCGCCCGCGTGGTCCTGCGCGGGCAGGTCGAGGTCGAGGTGCGCACCGCGGGCGGCAGCCGGGTGATCGCCGCGCCCCACGTGCAGACGTGGAGCGAGGACGTCGTCGAGGGGGCGGAGCGCGTCGAGGTGCGCCTGCGCGGGCTCGCCGCCGGCACCCAGCAGCCGTCCCTGCCGGTGCTGTCGGCCGTGGTGCTCGCCTCCGCCGTGACCGTGGCGCTGGGCTCCGGTGCGGCCGCAGCCCCGGACGCCGCAGCCCCGGACGCCGCGGCGCCGGTGGTGCAGGCGGCGCCGGCTGCCGAGCCGGAGCCGGAGCCCGCCGCCGAGCCCCAGCCGACGACCAGGACCGGGTCGGCGTTCGTGCCCGAGCCCCTGCCGGCGCCGGAGGCCGAGCCGGACGAGGGCGAGGACGCGGCGTCCGACTACGACCACCTCTTCGACCACACCGTGCTGCGGCCCGTGGACGCCGCGGCGGTGCGCACCGTCGAGGAGGAGGCCGCCCCGGCCGGTGCAGCGGAGACCGCCCCGCCGCCGCCCGCGCCCGTCGCGGCGGCCGCGCCGACCCCCGCTCCGGCGCCCGTCCCCCCCGTCCCGACGCCCGTCCAGGAGGCGGCGGCTGACCACGACGAGTTCGACGACATCACCGTGCTCGCGGCGCAGGTCCCGGCCCTGCTGGCCGCGGCCCCGGCGCAGACCCCCGCGCCGGCCGCGAGCAGCGCCCGCTGGCGGCTGTGGCTGGCCACCGGGGAGGTCGTCGACGTCGACCGCACGGTGCTCGTGGGCCGCGCGCCGCAGGCCCGCCGGGTCTCCGGGGCCGACCTCCCGCGCCTGGTCACCGTCGCGAGCCCGCAGCAGGACGTCTCGCGCACCCACGTGGAGGTGCGCGCCGAGGGCGACGAGCTGCTCGTCACCGACCTCGGCTCCACCAACGGCACGCTCGTGCTGCCCGAGCACGCCCCCGCGCACCGGCTCGCGCCGGGTGCCAGCGCGACCGTCACGGACGGGACGACCATCGACCTGGGCGACGGGGTCACGTTCGTCGTCGGAGAGCGCCAGCGCCGGTGAGCACGCGCCGCCAGCCGTCGTCCCCGCCCCAGATCCCCGGCCTGACCCACCAGCGGCTGCTCGGCTCGGGCGGCTTCGCGGACGTCTTCCTCTACGAGCAGCAGATGCCGCGGCGGCTCGTGGCCGTCAAGGTGCTGCTCGCGCACCTCACGGACGACGTCCGGCGCCTGTTCCAGGACGAGGCCAACACCATGGCCCGGCTCTCGCACCACCCCTCGATCGTCACCATCCACCAGGCCGACGTGGCGCCCGACGGCCGCCCCTACCTGGTGATGGAGCACTGCTCGCGCCCGACGCTGGCGGCCCGGTACCGCAGCGAGCCGCTCGGCGTGGCCGAGGCCCTGAGGATCGGGGTCCGGCTCGCCTCGGCGGTGGAGACCGCGCACCGCTCGGGCGTCCTGCACCGCGACATCAAGCCCGCCAACGTGCTGGTCACCGACTTCGGCTGGCCCGCCCTGACCGACTTCGGCATCGCGGCGACGACGTCGTCGACCGAGGGGGCCGCGGTCGGCGTCTCCATCCCGTGGGCGCCGCCGGAGCTGCTCGGCGACCCGCCGACCAGCGACGTGCGCGGCGACGTGTGGTCGCTGGCCGCCACCGTCTACGCGCTGCTGGCCGGCCGCTCGCCGTTCGAGGTGCCGGGCGGGGCCAACGCCGCCGCCGACCTCGTCCAGCGGATCCAGCGCGCGGCGCTGGCGCCCACCGGGCGTCCCGACGTCCCGGCCTCCCTGGAGATGACCTTCGTCCGCGCCATGGCCAGGGCCCCCGGCCAGCGCTACGCCTCCGCCGCGGCGCTGGGGCGCGCCTGGCAGCAGGTCGAGGCCGAGCTGCGCCTGCCGCAGACCCCGCTCGACCTCCTGGACGACGGCGTGCGGGCACCCGCGTCGGCGGACCAGGCCGACACTGCGACCCGGCTGCGGGCGCTGCCCAGCATCGCGCCGGACCGCGCGGTCCCCACCGACGCCACGCGCCGCC
>NZ_JBZYWI010000111.1:0-10446 GCF_058932755.1 Quadrisphaera sp. DVD1 | reverse complement strand
GCGCACGCGGCTCCCGTCGTCCCCGCTCGTCGACGACGCCGGCGGTCAGCGGCGAGGCCACCAGCTCCAGCGGCGCGGCGGCTCCGACGGCGCCGACGATCGGCATCGCGGTCGGGCCGCTGCCCTCCGCCGGGGGCACGAGGACCCCGGGGTCGCCTCCGCGGGACTGGTCCGCGCCGGGGTCACCGGGCTGGCCCGTGAGGGCCGCCGTGAGCAGCAGGCCCGCGCTGGCCGTGGCGGCGACGGCCGCGGTGACCGGGCCCCGCCAGCGCCGCGAGGGCGGGACGGGTGCGGCGGCGGCGCGAGCGTGACGACCCCGGGGCTGGGGCTTGCTCGTGTGACGGCCCATGAGCACCTCTCCGCGCGGCTGCGAGAGCACACACGGTAGGGGGGCGCTCACCGAACGGCATCTCGGTGGAGCGCTCAGGCGTCGTCGGCGGCCCTGCCGGTGAGCTGGACGGTGCGCAGGCGCGCCTGCCACTGCGGCCCCGAGCGCACCGCGAGGATCCGGTGCAGGGCGACGTCCAGCGCGCGCTCGGTGGCCGAGGGCAGCATCGGCTCGGACTCGCGCGGGTGCGGCACGCGGGCGCCGGGGTCGGGTTCCATGCTCCGACTGTCGACCACGCGGGGGCCTCCTGTCCGGCGTTCGGGCCAGGACGCCGCGCGGGCGGCGCTCAGACCCAGGACGGCAGCCACATCCGGTCGCGCCAGGCCTCGTAGGGGATGGTCTGCCCCGTCCACACCGGCCAGAACCACGCGGCGGCGAGGAGGGCGGCCACCACCACGGCCCCGGCGCACCCCGCGCCGACCGCCCGGCGCCGCGGCGTCGCGTCCGGCGGCCCGAGCACGAGGCCGAGGACGTAGGTCAGACCGAGCACGGTGAACGGCACGTACACGACGGCGTAGAAGGTGAAGATCGTGCGCTCGGAGTACTGGAACCAGGGCAGCCAGCCCGCGGCCAGCCCGGCGAGCACCGCGCCCGCGCGCCAGTCGCGGCGCAGCGCCCAGCAGAAGAGGAGCACCGGGAGGGCCAGCGCCCCGGCCCACCAGACCACCGGGTTGCCCAGGGAGGTGATGGCCCTCGAGCAGGCGTCGACCGCGCAGCCGTCGACCCCGCGGGCGGGCGCCTCGTAGAAGAAGGACGTCGGGCGGCCCTGCACCAGCCACGACCAGGGGTGCGACATGTAGTCGTGCGGGCTGGTCAGGCCGGTGTGGAACGCCCACATGTCCTGGTGGTACTTCCACAGCGAGCGCAGCGGCGCGGGCAGCCACCCGACGCCGGCCCCCGGGTTCTCCACCGCCCACTGCCGCAGGTGCGCGGAGGACGAGGCGAACCACCCCGCCCAGCCCGCCACGTAGACGACGACCACCGTGGGCAGCACGGTCAGGGCCGCCGGGACGCCGTCGCGCACCAGCGCGCCGCCCCACCAGCGGACGCCGGCCCGCCGGCGCGCCCCGACGTCCCACAGCACCGTCATCAGGCCGAAGGCGGCCACGAAGTACAGGCCCGACCACTTCACCCCGCAGGCCAGCCCGAGGCACACCGCGGCGGCGAACCGCCACGGGCGCAGGCCCAGGCCGGGGCCGAGCGGTCCCCAGGACGCCGGCCCGCCGGGGGAGCGGGCGGCGAGGCCGGCCAGGCGCGCCCGGGCGGCGTCGCGGTCGAGCAGGAGGCAGCCGAAGGCGACCAGCACCCAGAACGACAGGAAGATGTCGAGGATCCCGGTGCGCGACATCACCAGGTGCAGGCCGTCGACGGCCAGGAGGAGCCCCGCGGCGCAGCCGAGCAGGGTCGAGCCGAGCAGGCGCCGGGCGATCCGGGCGAGCACGAGCACCGAGAGGGTGCCGACCAGCGCGGCGGAGAAGCGCCAGCCCACCGAGGAGTCGATGCCGAACAGCGCCTCGCCGGCCGCGATCATCCACTTGCCCACCGGCGGGTGCACCGGGTAGTCGGCGTCGGGCAGGTAGACGTCGGGGGTGCCGGCGGTGAAGCTGCCGTCGGAGCCCTCGGGCCAGCGCAGCTCGTAGCCGACCTTGAGCAGGGTGTACGCCTGCTTGACGTAGTAGGTCTCGTCGAAGACCAGCTGGTGGGGGCGCCCGAGCTGCCAGAAGCGCAGCACCCCGGCCACCACCGCCACGGCCAGGGGCCCGAGCCAGCCGAGCAGCCGCTCGCGCCCGGTGCCGGCCAGCGCCGGGCCGAGCAGGCGCTCGCGCTCGGACGCCGTCCGGTCGGCGAGGCGGGAGGAGCCGGCGGGCCCGGGGGCCGCAGGGGCCGGCGAGACGACCGCGGTGCTCACGCCACGTCCTCCGGGGTCGCTCGCGGGGCGGTGCCGAGGCTGGCGACGACGACGAGGGCGATCCCGGCCAGGGCCAGGGCGCTGGGCACCTGGCCGGCCACGGCGAGCCCGGCGAGCACGGCCACGGCGGGCTCCAGGCTCATCATCACGCCGAAGGCGCGCGGGCCCACCCGCAGCATCGTCATGAGCTCGATGCCGTACGGCAGGGCGCCGGAGAGCACGCCCACGGCGATGCCGGGCAGCAGGTTCGCGGGCTCGAGCAGGGCCGAGCCGGCGGTGGCCGCGCCGAGGGGCAGCAGGACGACGCTGGCCGCGACCATCGCCCACGCCAGGCCGGCGGTGCCCGGCAGGGCGCCCGCCACCCGGTGCCCGAGGAGGATGTACCCGGCCCAGGCCGCGCCGGCCCCGAGGGCGAGCAGCACGCCGGTGGGGTCGAGGTGGTCCCCGGCGCCGCCCGCCAGCGAGCGCACCGCGGTGGGCCCGACGAGGACGGCGACCCCGGCCACGGCCACCCCCGCCCACAGCACGTCGCGGCTGGAGCGGGAGCCGACCACGGCGATCGCCAGGGGCCCGAGCAGCTCCAGCGCCACCGTGACGCCGAGCGGGATCCGCTCCAGGGCCAGGTAGAACATGATGTTCATCGAGCCGAGCACGGCGCCGAAGGCGATGACGAGGCCGATCGCCCGCCCGCGGGGCAGGAACCGCCAGGCGCGCCCGAGCACGAGCAGGGCCAGGGCGGCCACGCCCATCCGCAGGGCCAGGACGCCGGTCGCCCCGATCGCGGGGAACAGGGTGGTGGCCAGCGCGGAGCCGGTCTGCAGGCTCACCGCGGCCGCCGTGAGCAGCAGCTGGGGAGGCACCCGGGCGAGGGGTGCCGTGGCGACGACGCTCACCGGCCGGTCACCGAGCCGGCGCCAGCGCGCCCAGGCGCTCGACGGCGGCCTCCAGCACCTCGTCGCGCTTGCAGAACGCGAACCGCAGCAGCGAGGGGGCGGCGGCCGGGTCGTCGTGGAAGACGCTCACCGGGATGGCCACCACCCCGGCGAGGGCGGGCAGCTCGTGGCACAGCGCGAGCGCGTCGGACCAGCCGAGCGGGGCGGCGTCCGCGGTGACGAAGTAGGTGCCGTCGGGCACGTTGACGGCGAAGCCGGCCGCCCGCAGGCCGCTGACGAGCAGGTCGCGCTTGCGGGCCAGCTCGGTGGACAGCCCGGAGTAGAAGGTGTCGTCGAGGCCCAGCGCGGCGGCCACCGCGGGCTGGAACGGCGCGCCGGAGACGTAGGTGAGGAACTGCTTGACCGCCCGCGCGGCGGCGACGAGCTCGCGCGGGCCGTGCAGCCAGCCGATCTTCCAGCCGGTGACCGAGAAGGTCTTGCCGGCCGAGGAGATCGTCAGGGTGCGCTCGGCCATGCCCGGCAGGGTGGCCAGCGGCACGTGCGGCGGGCCGAAGGTGAGGTGCTCGTAGACCTCGTCGGTGACGACGATCGCGTCGTGCTCGCGCGCCAGCGCGGCCACGAGCTCGAGCTCGGCCCGGGTGAAGACCTTGCCCGTGGGGTTGTGCGGGCTGTTGAGGAGCACGAGCCGGGTGCGGGGGCCGAACGCCGCGCGCAGCGCGTCCTCGTCGACGGCGAAGTCCGGCGAGCGCAGCACGACGGTGCGGCGGGTGGCGCCGGCGAGGGCGATCGTCGCGGCGTACGAGTCGTAGTAGGGCTCGAACGTCAGGACCTCGTCGCCGGGCTCGGTCAGCGCCATGACCACGGCGGCGATGGCCTCGGTGGCCCCGGCGGTGACGAGGACGTCGTCCGGGTCGACGTCGAGGCCGTAGAAGCGCTGCTGGTGGGCGGCGACGGCCTCGCGCAGCACCGGCATCCCCGGCCCGGGCGGGTACTGGTTGACCCCCGCGCGGATCGCCTCGGTCGCGTCGGCGAGCAGGGACGCCGGCCCGTCGGTGTCGGGGAAGCCCTGCCCCAGGTTGATCGCGCCGGTGCGCACGGCGAGCGCCGACATCTCCGCGAAGATCGTGGAGGTGAAGGGCCGCATCCGCGGGGTCAGGGCAGGGCGGCGCTCGGGCACGTGGGCCAGTCTCCCACCCGCGCACCCCTGGGCCGCTCAGGCCGCGTCCCTCCCAACCGCACTTCTCCGGAGGAGTGCGGTCCCCAAGCGCGCCTACGCCGCACTCCTCCGGAGAAGTGCGGTCGGGTGAGGCCCGGGAGCAGCACTCTCGAGGGGGAGCGCGGCTCATCGAGGCTCAGCGGGCGGCGGGCACCGTCCTGGACCGCGAGCGCGGCGGCCGGGAGCCGGGCGGCGCGGACAGGCGCACCCGCTGCAGCGCCTGGCTGACCGCCGGCACCGGCATGCCGAGGAGGAAGCCGGTGACGGCGTCGCACGCGGTCGAGCGCAGGACGGCGAGCTGCTCCCACGTCTCCACGCCCTCGGCGATGACGCTGGCGCCGATCCCGTGGGCGAGGTTGACGATGCCGTCGAGCACCGCGCGCCCGGCCGGGGCCTCGCAGGCGGTGACGAACGAGCGGTCGATCTTCACGACGTCGACGGGGAGCTCCAGCAGGCGCGAGAGCGAGCTGTAGCCGGTGCCGAAGTCGTCGATGGCGACCCGGACGCCGAGCGCGCGCACCTCGTGGAGGGCGGCGCCGGCGGGGGAGCCGTCGGCGAGCACCGACTCGGTGACCTCGATCCCGAGGCGGCGGGCGGGCAGGCCGGTCTCGGCGAGGATCCGCCGCAGGGCTCCGGGCACGTCGCCGGAGGCGAGCTGGCGCGGGGCGACGTTGGCCCAGACGGTGAGGTCGGGGGAGTCCTGCCAGGCGAGGGCCTGCCGGGCGGCGCTGGCGAGGACCCACTCCCCGAGCGGCAGGATCAGGCCCGACTCCTCGGCGACCGGGATGGCCTCGGAGGGCGGGACCGGTCCGCGCGCGGGGTGGCACCAGCGCAGCAGCGCCTCCACCCCGGTCGGCACGCCCGTGGCCAGGGAGAACGAGGGCTGGTAGTGCAGGGCGAGCTGGTCGCCGTCGCGCAGCGCCCGGCGCAGGTCGTGCTCGAGCTGCATGCGGTGGCTGACGCCGGCCTGCAGGGCCGCGTCGCACCACACCACGCGGTCGCGCCCGGCGCGCTTGGCCTCGTGCAGGGCGATGCCGACGTCGCGGACCAGGGCGTCCACGTCGCCGCGACGGTCGGTGGTCGCGATGCCGGCGCTGGCGCTGACCGCCAGCTCCTGGCGGCGCACCCGCACGGGCTCGCGCACCGCGGCC
The DNA here is from genome assembly GCF_058932755.1 of Quadrisphaera sp. DVD1. Classification (NCBI taxonomy): domain Bacteria; kingdom Bacillati; phylum Actinomycetota; class Actinomycetes; order Kineosporiales; family Kineosporiaceae; genus Quadrisphaera; species Quadrisphaera sp. DVD1. Next base: position 4,889 of record NZ_JBZYWI010000111.1, on the reverse strand, counting down.
AGCGCCCGGTGCGCGAGCGCCTCCGCCTCGGCCGGGTCGGCGTCGAAGAGGGTGAGCGCGAACTCGTCGCCGTCGTGGCGCGAGACGAGGGCGCCGCGCGGGGCCAGGGCGACCAGCCGGGCGGAGACCTCGAGGAGCAGGGCGTCGCCGAAGCCGTGCCCCAGGGTGTCGTTGACGAGCCCGAAGCGGTCGATGTCGAGGGCGACCATGGTCACGGTGGCGCGCTCGGAGGAGCCCAGGTGCTCGACCGTGCGGCGCCCGACCAGGGTGGAGTTGGCCAGGCCGGTGAGCCGGTCGTGCGTGGTCTGGCGCTCGAGCTCGGTGAGCAGCTGCCGCTGGACGGCGGCCGCCTGGTGCGCGGCGGTGCTGTCGCGGAAGTAGACGTTCAGGCCCTCGGCGCAGGGGTGGACCTCGGCGCTGATCCAGCCGCCGCCCTGCCGCTCCCAGTCGAAGGAGCGGATCTCGCCCAGGGCCAGGGCCTCGCGGTAGGCGCGCTCGGGGACGCTGCCCTCCAGCTCCGGGCGCACCTCCAGGAGGGTGCGGCCCAGGAGGGCGTGCGACTCGATGCCGAACAGCAGCGCGGCGGTGCGGTTGGCGTACGTGAACCGCAGGTCGGCGTCGAGGGCGATGAAGGCGTCGGTCATCGACTCCAGGGCGACCGCGGCGCGGCCGTGCGCCTCCTGCGCGGCGGTGGCGTCGACCGTCAGGCCGGCGACCCAGCCGCCGGGGGCGGTGCCGTCGCCCGGCCGGCCCTCGACGTGGGTGACCCGGCTGAGCAGGTGGCGCGGCGCGCCGGAGCCGTCGTCGATCCGGAAGACCTGGGCCTCGGTGACCGCCCACAGGCCGGCCCGCTCCAGGCGGGCGACGTCGGCGGGGTGCACCACGCGCAGCCAGGTCTCGGACGGCGTCTCGCCGCGGCGGGCGCCGTGCACGCGGGCGCAGGCGTCGTCCCACTCCAGGTGCTGGGTCGCGACGTGCCAGCGCCAGCGCCCCACCTCGCCGGAGGGCAGGGCCCGCCACAGCGGGTCGGTCGAGCTCATGACGCCCCCGCCGGCAGCGCGGTGCCGGTCGTGACCCCGGCGTCCGCTGCGGTGGTGCGCGTCCCGGGCAGCCGCACGCGCCCGAGCAGGGTCGACGCCGCGGGTGCGGGGCGGGCGAGCAGGTAGCCGGAGGCGGCGTCGCACGCGCTGGCGCGCAGCAGGTCCAGCTGCTGGGGCGTCTCCACGCCCTCGGCGATCACCGCGGCGCCCATGCCGTGCACCACGGTGATGATGCCGTCGAGGACGGCGGCCCCGCCCGGGGTGCCCGACGCGGCGACGAACCGCCGGTCGACCTTGACCAGGTCCACCGGCAGGGCCGCCAGGCGGGCCAGCGAGCTGTAGCCGGTGCCGAAGTCGTCGATGCCGACCCGCACGCCCAGGGCGCGCACCTGCTCCAGCACGTCCACCGCCCGCGAGCGCTCGACGAGCACCGACTCGGTCACCTCGATGCCCAGGCGGTGCGCGGGCAGCCCGGTGCGGGCGAGCTCGCGCTCCAGGACGCCGACGAGGTCGCCGGAGCTGACCTGGCGGGGGGAGACGTTGACCCAGGTGGTCAGGTCGGGGACGCCGGCCCAGGCCGCGGCCTGGTCGGCGGCGGTGCGCACCACCCAGGCGCCCAGCGGCAGCACCAGGCCGGAGTCCTCGGCCACCGGGATGCTCTCCGCCGGCGGCACCGAGCCGCGCGCGGGGTGCTCCCAGCGCAGCAGCGCCTCGACGCCGGTGGGCGCGCCCGTGCTGAGCGAGTACGAGGGCTGGTAGTGCAGCTGCAGCTCGCCCCGGCCGGAGCCGGCGGTCTCCAGCGCCGCGCGCAGGTCGCGCTCGAGGCCCACCCGGCGCACGACGTCGGAGTGCAGCGCCTCGTCGTACCAGGCGGCCTGGGAGCGGCCGGCCTCCTTGGCGCGGTAGAGCGCGAGGTCGGCGTCGCGCAGCAGCGTCTCGGCGCTCGTCCCGGCGCCGCCGCGGGCCATCCCGATGCTGGCCGAGACGTGAAGGTCCTGGCCGTGGAGCGCCACCGGCTCGCCGAGGGCGCGCAGCACCTCCGCGGCCAGGGCCTCGGCGTCGTGCTCGGACGCGTCGAGCAGGAGGAGCACGAACTCGTCACCGCCGATCCGCGCCACGACCGGCGCGCGCAGGCGGGACAGGCGCCCGGCCACCACCCGCAGCAGCTCGTCACCGGCGGAGTGGCCCAGGGTGTCGTTGACGAGCTTGAAGCGGTCGAGGTCGAGGAAGAGGGCGGTCGCGGTGGCGTCCCGGCCGCTGGCGAGGTGGCCGCTCAGACGCTCGATGAGCTGGGTGCGGTTGGCCAGGCCGGTGAGGGCGTCGTGGGCGGCCTGGTGCGCCAGCGCGCCGAGCAGGCGCGCCTGCTCGGCGTCGGCGGCGTGGCGCTCGGTGATGTCGCGCACGAGCACGTGCAGCCCGTCGTCGACGGCGCGCACCGTGCACTCGTACCAGACGCCGCTCTCGGGGTGCTGGTCCTCGAAGGTCGCGGGCTCTCCCGTGGCGCGCACGCGGGCGTAGGCGTCCAGGCCGGCGGGGCTGACCAGGTGGGGCAGGCCCTCCCAGAAGGTGAGGCCGAGCAGGTCGTCGACGGTGCGCTCCAGGTGCCTCACGGCCGGGCGGTTGAGGTAGGTGAAGCGGTCGTGCGCGTCGAGGCAGAAGAAGACGTCGGTGGCGGTCTCCAGCACGACCTCGGCGCGCAGGGCGATGTCGCGCGAGGACGTGACGTCGACGGTGGTCCCGGCGATCCAGGTGCGGGGCTCGCCGGCCAGCACGTGGGTGACCCGGCTGAGCAGGAAGCGCTCGGGACCGTCGTCGCGCCGGATCCGGAAGGTCATCACGCGGTCGTCCACCCCCATGAGGCCGTTGGCCACGCGCTCGCGGTCGGCGGGGTGGATGACGCGCCTCCACGTCTCGGCCGGCGCCTCGCCCTCGCGCGGCCCGTACAGGCCCTCGGAGCCGGCGTCCCAGCGGATCTCCCAGGTCTGCAGGTGCAGGGCCCACGCGCCGGTGGTGCCGCCGCCCACGGGCAGCCAGCGCGCCGGGGCCTGCCCGGGCCCCCGGGCCGCCTCGCGCCGCACGCGCGCGAGCAGCTCCTCTGCCCCACGGACTGGATCGATCATGAGACGGGCCTCGGCAGCACCGCGCCGCGGCTGTAGGGGGCTCGCACGAGGACCACCCTCTCGCGACACTGGGCCCCATGAACCCACTCCCGCGGCACCCGCGCGCCGTCGAGCCCGGGCCGGGGCAGGAGTCGGTGTGGGACTACCCGCGCCCGCCGGCCCTGCAGCCCTCCTCGCGCCACGTCGTCGTCACCGCCGCCGACGACCCCGCCGGCACCGTCGTCGCGGACACCGCGGCCGCCTGGCGGGTGCTGGAGACCAGCCACCCGCCGACCTGGTACCTGCCGCGCGAGGACGTCCGCGCCGAGCTGCGCCCCTCCGCGGCGGCGTCGACCACGTGCGAGTTCAAGGGCGCCGCGACGTACTGGGACGTCGTCCTGCCCGGTGGGGAGGTGCTCGAGGCCGCCGCGTGGTCCTACGAGAGCCCGACGCCGGGGTTCGCGGCCATCGCCGGGCACGTCTCGCTGCGCCCGGGCGCGCTGGAGTGCCGGGTGGACGGCGAGCTGGCCCGCCCGCAGGAGGGCGGCTTCTACGCGGGCTGGATCACCGACGACGTCGTCGGCCCGTTCAAGGGCGGGCCGGGCACCTGGGGGTGGTGAGGCACGATGCTCCGGTGAGCACGGAGCAGGACGCCGAGCCGGACGCCGGACCGCTCCCCGCGGGCGGCCGGCTCGTCGTGGCCGGGACGCCGATCGGCAACGTCGAGGACGCCCCGCCGCGCCTCCTGCGCCTGCTGGCCAGCGCCGACGTCATCGCCGCCGAGGACACCCGGCGCCTCAAGCAGCTGTGCGGGCGGCTCGGCGTGACCCCGACCGGGCGGATCGTCAGCTACTACGAGCACAACGAGTCCGGCCGCAGCGACGACCTCGTCGCCCAGGCCGCCGCCGGCGCCACCGTGCTGCTCGTCACCGACGCGGGGATGCCCACCGTCTCCGACCCCGGCTACCGGATCATCAGCGCCGCCGTCGCCGCCGGCGTGCGGGTGACCACCGCCCCCGGGCCCACGGCCGTGGTCGCGGCGCTCGCCGTCGCGGGGCTGCCCACCGACCGGTTCACCTTCGAGGGCTTCCCGCCCCGCAAGCCGGGGGAGCGCTCGCGGACCTTCGCGGCGCTCGCCGACGAGCCGCGCACGATGGTGTTCTTCGAGGCCCCGCACCGCCTGGCCGACACCCTCACCGCGATGGCGGAGGCGTTCGGGCCCGACCGCCGCGCCGCGGTGTGCCGGGAGCTGACGAAGACCTACGAGGAGGTCCGCCGCGGCGGCGTGGCCGAGCTCGCCGCGTGGGTGGCCGGGCTCGCCAAGATCGGCGAGGTGACCCTCGTCGTCGCCGGCGCCACGCCGGTGGAGGCCCGGCCCGGGGACCACGTCGCCGCCGTCCAGGCGCGGGTGGCGGCGGGGGAGCGGCTCAAGGAGGCGGTGGCCGCGGTCGCCGAGGCGGCCGGCGTCCCCAAGCGCGCCCTGTACGAGGCGGCCCTGGCCGCTCGCGGCTGACCCCCGATCTGCGCGAACCGCCCCGGTCGGGCGCCCCGCCCGGCGAGACTGGCGGGAGGAGCGACGACGAGGAGGAGTGCGCGGTGGGTGAGGCGAGCGGGGCGATCTGCGGTGCCTGCGGGGGAGCGGTGCAGCTGGTCGACCGCACCTGCGGGCACTGCGGCCACGTCTTCGGGCAGACGCTGGCGTCGATGATGGCGGCCCAGCAGAGCGTCGCTCCGGCCCGGGCGGTCCCCG
>NZ_JBZYWI010000110.1:0-10522 GCF_058932755.1 Quadrisphaera sp. DVD1 | reverse complement strand
CCGGCGGCGGCCACCACGGCGTCCACGGCCGCGGCCGACAGCGGCGCCCGGCCCAGGTTGGTGTGCAGCAGGACGCCGGTGGCGTTGAGCACCGGCCGCAGGCTGGACGCCGACGCGGGCAGGGCCGCCAGGACGGCGTCCACCACGGCGGCGGGCTCGAGGTCCCCGGCGCGGACCGCCTGCTGCGCGCGCCCCACGGCGCCCTTGACGAGGGCGCGGCCCAGGCGCTGCAGGGGCTCGGCCAGGCGCGCGTCGGCCAGGACGGCGTCCGTGCGGGGCACGAGGCGCCGGGGGTCGGTCGCGGGGGCGCTGCTCACGCGCACACCGTAGGTGGCGGTCCCTCGCCGCTGCCCCTCGGACGCCGCGGTGCTGCTCCGCCCCCGCGGTGCTGGGGGTGGAGCGGTCGCGCGGGGGGAGCAGGAGCGGAGGCGGACGGGAATCGAACCCGCCAGACCGAGGTGCTCGGTCTCGTCGGTGTTGAAGACCGCGGGGACCACCAGGTGCCCTGACGCCTCCTCGGCCCCCGGCGGGGCCGCACCGGCGACGCTACCGGGCCGGGCCCCGCCTAGCATCGGCGGCATGGCCACCGACGTCTCGGCTCCCGCGCTGCGCCTGACCGGCTACGCCCACGGGGGCGGGTGCGCCTGCAAGATCCCGCCGGGCGAGCTCGAGTCCGTCGTGGCGGGGCTGCTGGGGGGCGCCGCGGTGCGGCCGGCGGTGCCCGGCGCCGAGCTGGTCGTCGGGCTGGACGACGGCGACGACGGCGCCGCGGTGCGCATCGAGGGCGACCGCGCGGTCGTCGTCACCGCTGACTTCTTCACCCCCGTCGTCGACGACCCCTACGACTGGGGCCGGATCGCCGCCGCGAACGCCCTCTCGGACGTCTACGCGATGGGCGCCGAGCCGCTCGTGGCGGTGAACCTGCTCAGCTGGCCGCGCGACCTGCTGCCGATGGAGCTGGCGGCGGAGGTGCTGCGCGGCGGGCTCGACGTCACCCGCGAGGCGGGCTGCTTCCTGGCCGGCGGTCACAGCGTGGACGACCCCGAGCCCAAGTACGGCATGGCGGTGACGGGCCTGGGCGACCCCCGGCGGCTGCTGCGCAACGACGCCGGGCGCGCGGGCGTGCCGCTGAGCCTGACCAAGCCCCTGGGCGTCGGCGTCCTGAACTCACGGCACAAGGCCACCGGTGAGGTCTTCGCGCACGCCGTGGCCTCCATGACGGCGCTGAACCGCGACGCCTCCCGGGCCGCCCTGGCCGCCGGTGCGCGCGCCGCCACGGACGTCACGGGCTTCGGCCTGCTCGGCCACCTGTACAAGCTGGCCCGCGCCTCGGGCGTCAGCGCGGTCGTCGACGCCGCCGCCGTGCCCTACCTCGACGGCGCCCGCGAGTCGCTGGCCGCCGGCTACCTGCCCGGTGGCTCGCGCCGGAACCTCGCGTGGGTGCGCCCGCACCTGGCGGCGACGGTGGGCGAGGACGAGCTGCTCCTGCTCGCCGACGCGCAGACCTCCGGCGGGCTGCTGGTCGCCGGCGAGGTGCCCGGAGCCCCCGTCGTCGGCGAGCTCGTGCCGCGCGGGGACGCCGTCCTCACCGTTCGCTGAGGCCCGTGCCCTGAGACGCACGAGCCCCCGGACGCCGCGGCGTCCGGGGGCTCGTGGTCAGCGGTGCGGTGCTCAGCCGAGGATGCGGCCGGCCGAGCCCTTGGCCTGCTCGCTGCCGCGCTGCTGCTCACCGGCGAAGGAGCTGATCACCACGAGCGTGCCGGTCAGCGCGGGGATGACCCACTGCAGCAGGGCGAGCTGGCCCTGCGCGGTCGCGACCTCCGGCGGCGTGCTCTTGGCGGCCTTGGTGCCCGACTTGGCGGGCACGGAGCCGTAGGTGGAGACCTTCTTGCCGAGCACGCGGCTGTAGCCGGTGACGCCGAGGGCGGCGATGGTCACCAGCGTCTTGACCGTGGACATCCCGGCCACGCCCTGCTGGCCGGCGAGGCGCTCCTTGTTGCCGCCGAGCTGGCCGATGCTGCCGAGCAGGTGCGCGCCGATCGCGGCGGCGTTGACCGGGGTCCAGCGGTCCCAGCCGGTGTTGGCCACGGCGCCGGTGCTCTTGGCGTCACCGGCCTCGGACGCGGCGGCGTTCAGGGCCACCGCGTTGGCCAGCGTGCCGCCGAACCAGGCGGCCAGGCCGACGTCGTGGAGGGAGCGGGAGAGGGTGTTGCGGGCCATCGGAGACCTCCGGGTCGTGGGGCGTTCGGAGTGGTGCGTGATCTCCGACTACCCGCTCGCGCGCGACCCACACCCCGCCGCGGCCCCACCGCGCACCGTGATCTGGCGCACAGCGGGCCGCAGCGTCCGTCCGCTACGCCCCGGTGGGGGCCGAGGGGCCCGCGGCACCGGCGGCCGCAGCCTCCTCGGCCGCCCTGGCCGCCGCGCGCTTGGCGTCGAGGCGCTCGCGCTGGGGGATGACGGTGTACTTGGGGTCCTTGGCCGACTCCACCCCGGCGTCGTAGATGCCGAACCGGGTCAGCGCGGCGCCGAGGTTGAGCAGAACCCCGGCCACCACCGAGACGGCGCGCCCGCGGCGCCCGAGCCGACCGGCCACGAGGGTGCCCAGGCTGCCGGCCGCCATCGAGCCCTGGGCCAGCCGCAGGAGCAGCCCGGGGCGGCCCTTCTGGAAGGGCTCGGCGACGAGGCCGATGCGGTGCTCCATCCGCTGGGTGGCCGCCAGCTCCAGGCCGGCGCCGAGCACGGCCATCCGCCGCGCCGGGGCGGCGTCCGCCACCGGGGAGACGATCATGCCGATGCCACCGGCGCTGGCCATGCCGGAGCCGGCGAAGACGAACGGCAGCTCGGGGTAGGCCGCGTGCCAGGAGGGCACGGCGGTGTCGGCGATGAGCACCGCGGTGTACGTCGACAGGGCCGGGCCGAAGAGGCCCGCACCGAGGCCGCTGGCGCGGCCGACGGCCGGAGCGATCGCAGCGGCCACGCCCGCCACGCGCGCCCCGGCGACCCGCTCGAGCACCGGCAGCAGGACCCCCCGCAGCTCGGCGACCGCCGCCGCGCCGGCGAAGGTCGCGAACGGGGAGAGGATCCAGGTGCCCATGCTCAGCGGGGAGGTCACCTTGAACACCCGCAGCATGTTGAGGAAGCGCGACGGGCGGCCCAGGTCGTGCACGAGGAACAGCACGCTGAGCACCGAGCCGCCGGAGGCGGTCAGCCGTCCGGCGCGCCGCAGGTGCCGGTTGCCGGTGAGGTCGCCGGCCACGCCCATCGCCGCGGCGGCCCCGGCCATCCCGCCGAGGTAGAGGTAGGCGGGGACGTCGGGCACCTCCCAGGCGGGGGTGTGGATGATCTGGCGCCCGTAGTAGGAGGTGAACTCCGCCTCGGGCACCATGAGCGTCTCGGCCCCGCGCCGGCGGCGGCCGCGCCGGGCGGTGCCCTGCTCGCTCTTCTCCTCCAGGCCCGGGGCGTCACCGGTGGCGTCGTGCAGACCGCGCCCGCCGGGCCCGTGGCGCTCGTCGGGGCTCATGCGCGCCGTCCCGAGAACGCGACGCCGATCACGGCGATCATCGTCAGGGCCGCGGCGCCCGCGTGCTTCCACATCGACGGCAGGTCGCGGGTGGTGACCACCGGGTCCGGCGGCAGGCCGTACACCTCCGGCTCGTCGAGCAGCAGGAAGAACGCGCCGTCGCCGCCCACGCCGTCACCGGGGTCGCGACCGTAGAGCTGGGCCTTGTCCTCGCCGCGCTCCTGCAGCTCGGCCAGGCGGGCGTCGGCGCGCTCGCGCAGCTCGTCCAGGGGCCCGAACTGGATGGAGTCGGTGGGGCACGCCTTCGCGCACGCCGGCTCCATGTCGTGGCTGATCCGGTCGTAGCACAGCGTGCACTTGTGGGCCTGGCCGTCGGACTCGCGCTTGCCGATCACCCCGTAGGGGCAGGCCGGCACGCAGTAGCCGCAGCCGTTGCAGACGTCGTCCTGGACGACGACCGTGCCGTACTCGGTGCGGAAGAGCGCGCCCGTCGGGCAGACGTCGAGGCAGGCGGCGTTGGTGCAGTGCTTGCACACGTCCGAGGACATCAGCCAGCGCACGCCCTCGATCGAGCCGGAGGGGCCCTGGGCGGAGTCGCCGCCGGGCGCCTCCGTGGCCAGCGGTGCGCCCCCGCCGTCACCGGCGCCGGGATCGGCGGCGGGATCAGCGGGGCGCAGCCCCGGCATGCCGAGGGAGACCGGCTCGCGGGCCGGGGCCACCTGCTCGACGAAGGCCACGTGCCGCCACGTCGAGGCGCCGAGCATCGCGCTGTTGTCGTAGGACCAGCCGCTGAGGTCCAGGTCGCCCGTGGCGGGGACGGCGTTCCACTCCTTGCACGCCACCTCGCAGGCCTTGCAGCCGATGCAGACGCTGGTGTCGGTGAAGAAGCCCATCCGCTTCGGGTGGTCCTCCCCGTAGCCGGTGGCGGCCGCCGGGTCGGCCACGTGGCCGTCGGGGGAGAGGCCGCGGCCTGAGGCCGGGCGCTCTGGGGCCTGCGTCACGCGGTGCCTCCCTGGGTGGCGGGGACGTCGGCGTCGGTGGGGATGCCGGCGCGACGGCGGTAGTCGGCGACGAAGGCCAGGAGCGCGGGCCCGCGCGGACGGCGTCCGGGCTGGACGTCGCAGGTGCCGACCTTGTCCTGGATGTGGGAGTTGGGGTCCAGGGCGATCTCGACCAGCTCGTTGGCCGCGTCACCGGTGGACAGGCCGTTGGGCCCCCAGTGCCACGGCAGCCCGATCTGGTGCATCGTGCGCCCGCCGATGGTCAGCGGCCGCAGCCGCGGGGTGACCATCACCCGGGCCTCGATCGCCGAGCGGGCGGTGACGATCGTGGCCCAGCCGAGGTGCTCCAGGCCCCGCTCGCGCGCCAGCTCGGCCGAGACCTCGACCGTCATCTCCGGCTGGAGCTCCGAGAGGTAGGGGAGCGTGCGGCTCATCCCGCCCGCCGTGTGGTGCTCGGTGAGGCGGAACGTCGTGAACGTGTACGGGAACACGTCGCTGGCCGTGGGGTTCGCCCGGTTCCCCGGCTGCGGGAAGGTGCGCCGCGCCGGGTTGTAGACCTGGTTCGGGTACAGCCCGTTCCCGCCGGCGGACTCCGCCGCCTCGTAGTGGGTCGGCAGCGGGCCGTCCGACAGCCCGGACGGCGCGTACAGCCAGGCCTTGCCGTCGCCCTGCATGATGAAGGCGTCGGTGCCGGCCAGGGCCGCGGGGCCCTTCGCGCCCTCCGGGGGCACGTAGTCCGGGCGCTTGGTCACCTCGAAGTCGGGGACGTCGTCGCCCGTCCAGCGCCCGGCGGCCTCGTCCCACCACACGTACTTCTTCCGCTCGCTCCACGGCCGGCCCTCGGCGTCGGCGGAGGCCCGGTTGTAGAGGATGCGCCGGTTCATCGGCCAGGCCCAGCCCCACTCCGCGCCGAGGTCGCTCTGCTCGGTGCGGGGCTTGCGGCGGGCGGCCTGGTTGACGCCGTCCTTGTAGACGCCGGCGTAGATCCAGCAGCCGCTGGTGGTCGAGCCGTCGTCGGCGAGGCCGAAGTAGTCCGGCAGCGGGTCGCCGTGGGCGTCGGTGCCGTTGATCTCGCGCAGCACCGCGTCGGCCTCGGGCTCGTCGGTGCCCGGCTCCATCGGGTAGTCCCAGGTCAGGTCCAGCAGCGGGCGGTCGCGCTCGTCGGTGGAGGCGGCCAGCTTCTCCCGGACGATCCGGCCCAGGTGGAAGGCGAACCACAGGTCGCTCTTCGCCTCGCCCGGCGGCTCGACCGCCTTCTGGCGCCACTGGAGCATGCGGTTCGTGTTGGTGAAGGTGCCCGGCTTCTCGACGTGGCTCGCGGCGGGGAGGAAGAACACCTCGGTGCCGATGTCCTCGGTCCGCAGCTCGCCGGTCTCGATCTCCGGCCCGTCCTTCCAGAACGTCGCCGACTCGATCATCTGCATGTCGCGCACGACCAGCCAGTCGAGGTTGGCCAGGCCCAGGCGCTGCATCTTCGCGTTCGCCGACCCCACGGCCGGGTTCTGGCCGAGCAGGATGTAGCCCTTGACGATCCCGGCGATCTGGTCCATCACCGTGCGGTAGGTGCCGTGGTCGCCGCTGATCTTGGGGATGTAGTCGAAGGCGAAGTCGTTCTCGGCGGTGGCCGCGTCGCCCCACCAGGCCTTGAGCAGGCTGACGGTGTAGGCGGGCATGTTGCCCCAGAAGCCCGCGCGGCCGGCGTCCTTGCGCACGTACTCGTCCAGGGACTGGTGGTGCTCGACGTGGGGCATCGGCAGGTAGCCCGGCAGCAGGTTGTACAGCGTCGGGATGTCGCTGGAGCCCTGGATGCTGGCGTGCCCGCGCAGCGCCATGATCCCGCCGCCGGGGCGGCCGATGTTGCCGAGCAGCGTCTGCAGGATCGAGGCGGTGCGGATGTACTGGGTGCCGGTGGTGTGCTGGGTCCAGCCCACGGCGTAGCACATCGCCGAGGTGCGCTCGCGCCCGCTGTTGGCGATGAGGGCGTCGGCGACCTCGAGGAACTGCGCCTGGGGCACGCCGCAGACGTCCTCGACCATCTCCGGGGTGTAGCGGGAGAAGTGGCGCTTGAGGATCTGGAAGACCGAGCGCGGGTGCTCCAGGGTCGGGTCGGTCTGCTGCGGCTTCTCGGGGATGCTCGCCCCGCCGCTGCCGTAGGCCTGGCCCTGGGCGGAGTCCTGGTGGTCCTCCCCGCCCTCCGGCGGGTGCTGGGCGCCGCCGCGCTCGTCGTCGTCCTGCGAGGCCTCGCTGCCGGCGTACTGCCAGCTGGCCATGTCGTAGGAGTCGGTCGTCGCGTCGTAGCCGGAGAACAGCCCGTCGAGGTCCTCGGTGTCGCGGAAGTCCTCCGAGACGATGGCCGCCGCGTTGGAGAAGGCGAGCAGGTACTCGCGGAACTCCGCGCCGCGGGCGAGGACCTGGTGGATCAGGCCGCCGAGGAAGGCGATGTCCGACCCGGCGCGCAGGGGCACGTGCAGGTCGGCCACGGCCGAGGTGCGGGTGAACCGAGGGTCGACGTGGATGATCTTCGCGCCGCGCTCCTTGGCCTCCATCACCCACTGGAACCCGACCGGGTGCGCCTCGGCCATGTTGGATCCCTGGATCAGGATGCAGTCAGCGTTGGCGAGGTCCTGCAGGGAGGTCGTGGCGCCGCCGCGACCGAACGAGGTCCCCAGACCGGGGACGGTGGAGGAGTGTCATATGCGGGCCTGGTTCTCGACCTGGATGGCGCCCAGGGCGGTGTAGAGCTTCTTGAGGAGGTAGTTCTCCTCGTTGTCCAGCGCGGCTCCGCCCAGGCTCGCGAAGCCCTGCGTGCGCCGCAGCGGCCGGCCGTGCTCGTCGGCGTCCTGCCAGCCCTCGCGGCGGGCCTTGATCACGCGGTCGGCGATCATGTCCATCGCGGTGCCGAGCTCGAGGTCCTCCCACTCGGTGCCGCCCGGGCGCCGGTAGCGGACCTTCTGGACCCGCGTGCTCGAGGTGACGAGCTGGAGGCTGGCGCTGCCCTTGGGGCACAGCCGCCCGCGGCTGACCGGCGAGCCGTAGTCGCCCTCGATCTGGACGACCTTCTCGTCCTTGACGTACACCTTCTGGGCGCAGCCGACCGCGCAGAACGGGCAGACGGAGTCCGCGACCCGGTCGGCGGTGGCGGTGCGCGGCTGCAGGGCGTCGGTGCGGCGCGAGCGGACGGCGGCCCCGCGGCCGGTGTGGTCGGCGCCGGTGGCCTGGCGCAGGACGGGCCACAGGCCGGTGACGCGCTCACCGAGGGTCTTCGGCGCGCTGCGCCCGCTGCGGTCGACCATGACTGCCTCCTCGAACGGCCGGCGCTGCGGCGCCGGACGGGAGCAGCAGACCACGTCGCGGCGACCGCGGCAACGGCGGGGCCCGGCCGGTCGCGGGGTCGGCTCGGCCGGCGGCCGGGTGCGCCGCCGGTCCCGCTCCGGCACGATGCCGCTCGTGGCGACTGCAGCCGACCGCGGGCGCGGCGCGCCCTCCGCCCCCGAGGCCGTCCCGGAGGTCGAGGTCACCCTGGACGTCCCCGAGGACTGGGCCGTGCCCGACCTCGCGGCCCCGCTGCGGGGGGCCGGCGTCACCGCCGTGACCGAGCCCGTCGACCTGGCGCTGGACGCGCGCTACGTCGACACCCCCGACCTGCGCCTGCTGCGCGCGCGCACCACGCTGCGGCGCCGCTCCGGCGGGGTGGACGACGGGTGGCACCTCAAGCTCCCCGGCGGGCAGGTCACCGACCGCCTGGAGGTGCGCCTGCCGCTGGGCGGCGACTCGACCGCGCCCCCCGACGAGCTCGCCCGGCTCGTGCGGGCCACCGTGCGCACCGCCCCGCTGGGCACCGTCGCGCACGTGCGCACCCGCCGGGTCGTGCGGCACCTGCTCGGCGCGCCGGCCGCCGACGGGACGCCGGTGGTCCTCGCCGAGCTCGCCGACGACACCGTCACCGCCGAGGCCCCCGCCGCCTCGCCCGGGGAGCCGGTGGAGGTCACCACCTGGCGCGAGCTCGAGGTGGAGCTCGTCGAGGGCGACCGGGCCCTGCTCGAGGCCGCCGTGCAGGCCCTGGTGCACGCCGGTGCGCGGCGCTCGGCCCACCCGTCCAAGCTGCGGCGGGTGCTCGGCGACCGGCTGCCGCGCCCGCCCGCGCCGCTGACCGAGCCGACGCTCAAGAGCCGCGCCTCGGAGGTGGTCACCGCGCGGCTGCGCGCGGAGGTGGACCGGCTCGTGGGCGCGGACACCGGGGTGCGCCGCGGTGAGCCCGACGCGGTGCACCAGATGCGCGTGGCCACCCGCCGGCTGCGCTCCCTGCTGGCCACCTGGCGCCCGCTGCTCGACCCCACGGCGGCCGAGCTGGCACGCGTGGAGCTGCACTGGCTGGCCGGCGCGCTCGGCCAGGAGCGCGACGCCGAGGTCCAGCGGGAGCACCTGCTCGCGGCGCTCGCGGCCCAGCCGGAGGAGCTGGTGCTCGGCCCCGTCTCCGCCCGCCTGGTGGTGGTGCTCGACCGGGCTGTGCTCACCGGGCACCGGGCGGTGGTCGAGGCCCTCGACGGCGACCGCTACCTCGTCCTGCTCGAGGCCCTGGCGACGATGGTCACCCGCCCTCCGCTGACCCAGGCCGCCGACGGCCGCGCGCGGGCGGTGCTGCTGCCGCGGGTGGCGCGCGAGCACCGCCGCGTGGCGGACGCCGCCGAGGCCGCGGACGGCGCCCGCACGCCCGCCCAGCGCGAGGCGCTGCTGCACGAGACGCGCAAGGCCGCCAAGCGCGCCCGCTACGCCGCCGAGGAGCTGGCGGGCCTGGTCGGGGCCGACGCCCGCGCCTACGCCTCGGCCATGGCGTCGGTGCAGGAGGCGCTGGGCGAGCTGCAGGACAGCACGCTCACCCGGGAGCTGCTGCGCGAGGTGGGCGTCCAGGCCCACCTCGCCGGCGAGAACGGCTTCACCTACGGCCGGCTGCACGCCCTCGAGGAGGCCCGGGCCCAGCGCGCCGAGGACGCCTTCGAGCGCGCCTGGGCCCACGCCGACCGCAAGCGCCTGCGCCGCTGGCTGCGCTGAGCCCCCGCTCGACCGGGCGCTGCGCCGCGGTCAGGCCTCCTCGCGCCGCCGCGCCAGGGCGAGCGCGTGAGCCTCGACCAGCCGCTGCGCGTCGGCGGCGGTGATCACCTCCACGTCACCGTCAGCGCGCCCGGACCGGTGCGGGACCAGTCCCGTGGTGGGCTCCCACCGCTGGCGCTGCGGCACCCAGACCTCGTCCACGCCCTGCCGCGGCCCGGTCACGCGCACCCGGCAGAGCACCGGCAGCAGCTCCGGGTGGGGGACCAGGCCCACCTCGACGAGGTGCACGACCGAGCCCACCGGCGCGTCGAAGGGGTCCGGGGCCGCGGCCGCGCTCACGCCGGCACCACCGCGGGGCCGGGGGCCGGCGGGACCAGCGCGTTGAGGGACGCGCGCCACGACACCGGGCGCAGGCCGTAGCGCTGCGGGGTGACGTCGGCGGCGCCCGGCGGCGTCGGCACGTGCCGCCAGACCTCGCTCTCGCGCTCGACGAGCTCCTGCGTCCTCTGCGGGGTGGTCATCGGGCCCCTCCGCTCCTCGTACTCGGCCCGGGTGGCCTTGTTCGCGGCCCAGCTGTCCGGGGTGTGCAGCTGCACCTCCACCAGCATGCCGCTGGCCGGGTCGCGCCAGGTGGAGTTGATGCCGCTGTAGGGCGCGGGGTGCACCCACCGGTTCTTCAGCGCCACCAGGGTGAAGCCGCGCGCCGACAGGTCGGCCACCACGGCGTCGGCGCCGGCCCCGTAGCCCTGCGGCGGCGCGAGCACCGTGTAGCGCAGCGCGTCGTTGACGTCGGCCAGCGCCTCCGGGAGCGGGCGCCCCCTGCGGTGGCGCGGGTCGGCCACCTTGCGGCTGAGCGAGTCCGCTCCCTTGACGGCGTCGCCGACGCCGACGAGCTCGTGGCCCGTGGCGGCCGCGCTCGCGCGCAGGGCGGCCGTGACCGAGGGCTCGG
>NZ_JBZYWI010000011.1:0-35412 GCF_058932755.1 Quadrisphaera sp. DVD1 | reverse complement strand
GGCAGGCGCTCCACCTGCGCGGCCAGCTCCGCCATCCGCGCCCCGGCGCGCCCCACGTCGCCGGCGACGGCGAGGCCCTTGCGGACCAGGCCCCACACCAGCGCGCCCAGCACGACGAGCGCCGCGACCACGAGCACGGCCCACACGAGCACCCACCACCACATGCGCGGCAGCCTAGCCAGCGCTCGGTGGGGCGCCGGACGAGGCGGTGGTCAGGCGCCGGTCAGGCGCGGTGGCGGCGCAGGTCCGCCTCCGACGCCGCGGCCGCGACGTCCAGGCCCTCCATCGCGAGGGTGAAGTCCAGGACCTCGTCCCAGCTGATCGCCGGGCCGACGCGCTCCTCGAGCACCTCCGAGGGCACGTCCCAGCGCTCGGCGGGCACCCCGCCGGAGGTCAGCAGGCGGATGACGTCCTGGCCGGCGTGCTTGCGCACCTCCTCGCGGCAGGTGCCGCAGTCGAACGCGTAGAACGACCACGCCTGCACCGAGCACACCACCAGCCGCACCTGCACCGGCGTGAGCTCGACATCACCGCAGCTGGGGCACGAGGCCTTGATCGTGGTCACTGGGCCCACCTCCGCGAACCTGCCGCCCCCGCGGGTGCGGCGGGCTGACCCACGAGGTGTCGGCGGCGCGCAGGGCCACCTTGAGCGGATCAGCCGCTGGAGCCGGTCGGGTCCTCGTACTGGGCCAGCGCCTCGCGGGCCGCCTGGGCGACGCCCTCGGCGAGGTCGGCGGGCTCGACGACCCGGGCGCTGCCGCCCTGGCCGAGCAGCAGCCGGCGCAGCCAGCGCGGGTCGGCCGTGCGCAGCTGCACCCGCAGCCCTCCACCGGGCAGCTCCGTCGTGGTCTCCACCGGCACCTGCTCGGCCACCCAGCGCGCCGCGTCGTCCAGCTCGAGGGTGACCCGCAGGTCGTCGCTGGAGGGCTGGAACAGGCCGTCGTCGACGTCGCGCGCCACGGCCTCCGGCGGAGGCGTGCCGTCGGCGTCCAGGAGCTCGGCGTCCAGGACGCGGTCGAGGCGGAACAGGCGCACCCCGGTGGAGCGGTGGCACCAGCCCTCCAGGTACCAGTGGCCGTCCACGGCGAGCACGCGCATCGGGTCCACGTGCCGCTCGGTGGTCTCGTCGCGGGAGGGCACGAGGTAGCGCAGGCGGATCCGGCGCCGCTCGCGCAGCCCCGCCCGGGCGGTGGCCAGGGCGCGCTCGGCGCGGGCGGCGGTTCCCGCGCCGAGCGGGGACTGCGGCGCTGTGTCGGCGGACAGGTCCACGCTGACGGCGCCGGCGGCCGCAGCGGCCTCCCCGGCGGCGCTGGAGAGCTTGGCCAGCGCGCCCGTGAGGGCCTCGCGGTCCCCGGCCCCGGGCACGTCGAGCAGGGTGCGCAGGCCGGCGAGGAGGGCCAGCGCCTCGTCCAGGCCCAGGCGCAGCGGGCGCGCGATGGCGTCGGCGTTGCCGAGGTAGACCCGCCCCGACTCCCACTCGGCCTCGATGAGGTCGTCGGGCATGTGCCCCGGCGTCCCGCAGACGAAGAGCAGCTCGAGGTCGCGGACCAGCTGGTCCTCGGTGATCGCGAAGTGGCGGGACGCCTGCTCCAGCGGCACGCCCTGGTGCTCCAGCAGCCACGGGACCATCGCCAGCAGCCGCGACAGCCGGTCGGCGGCGGAGGTCGCCGGCGGTGGCGTCGGGCGGCGCTCGGACCGGGACGCCTCCGGGGAGCGGGCGCTCACGCCGCGCCCCCGCCCTGCGCGGCGACGACCCCGCGCAGGCGGCGCAGCACGGCCTCGCGCAGGTCGTCGGGCTCGAGCACGAGCGCGTCCGGCCCGGCGGCGGCGACCTGCTGGGCCAGCTCCTCGGCGTCGCGGAACGGCACGGCCACCTCCTCGGCGCTCTCGTCGGTGGTCCCCGTGGCCCCCCCGCGCAGGCGCAGGGAGTGGGCGGCCCCCGCGCGCAGCCGCAGCCTGGCGGTGCGCTCGGGGGCGTCGGCGTCCAGGCGCGAGACCAGCGAGCGCCCGTCGACGTCGGCCGGCACCTCGTAGGAGGCGGCCGGGCCGGTGCGGGTGACCGAGCCCTCCACGCGGCTGAGGCGGAAGACCCGGGTGGCGTCGCGGTCGGTGTCGTGGCCCACGACGTACCAGCGCCCGTGCCACGACGTCACCTGCCAGGGCTGCAGGTGCCGGACGGCGGCCGGTCCGGTGCCGGCGGTGCGGTAGCGGAAGCGGACGGGAACGCGGTCGCGGGCGGCGGCGTACAGCGGCTCGAACGCGGGCTCGCGGGTGCGCACCCGGGGCTCGACGCCGACCAGGGAGTCCTCGTCGGGCTCGACGCCCAGCGCGCGCAGCTTGACCAGGGCCCGGGCGGCCGGGCCGCCCAGGCTGGCCTGGGCCCACACCCGCGAGGCCAGGCCGAGGACGGCGAGCTCGGCGGGGGTGAAGGACACCGCGGGCAGGGCGTAGGCCTCGCGGTCGATGCGGTAGCCCTGCTCGTCCTCGAACCACGCCGACTCCCCGCCGGTGACCAGCGGGACGCCGAGCTCGCGCAGCTCCTCCTTGTCGCGCTCGAACATCCGGTCGAACGCCTCGGCGGTCGCGCACTCGGCGTACTGGGGCACCGCCGCGCGCACCTGCTCCTTGGTCAGCCAGCTGCGGGTGGACAGCAGGGCGATGACGAGGTTGAGCAGGCGCTCCGTGCGTCGGGCTGACACCCGATCAACGCTACCGCGCCGGAGTGTCGGTGGTGGCCCCCATGCTCGGGGGGTGACGCAGGCCCCCGCCCTCCCCCGCAGCCCGCGGCAGCTGCTCGACGTGCGCACGATCTACGCCGAGCCCGCGGCCCTGGAGCTCGAGCGCGGCCAGCAGGTGCTGGCGCGCTGGCCCGGCGCCACCGTCGTCGAGGTGCCCTCGGCCGCGCGGGTCGAGGGCCTGCACGACGAGGCCTCCAGCGTCGACCGCTGGGTGCGCACGAAGACCGAGGTCCTGGCCCTGGGCGTGCGCAAGACCCTCGCGGCGCGGCGCAACGAGCGGTCGGCGAACTGGATCGCGCCCTCGACCGCCAACGGCTGCGCGATGGCGTGCGCCTACTGCTACGTGCCCCGGCACAAGGGCTACGCCAACCCGATCACCGTCTACGCCAACATCGCCGCCGTCGTCGGCTACCTCCAGCGCCACGTGGCCCGCCAGGGCACCAAGCCCGCCCCCGACCAGTGCGACCCGAGCGCGTGGGTCTACGACATCGGGGAGAACAGCGACGCCTCGGTGGACGCGCTGGTCAGCGACAACGTGCGCGACCTCGTCACGGCCTTCGCCGCGATGCCCACGGCCAAGGCGAGCTTCGCCACCAAGCACGTCAACCCCGACCTGCTCGGCTACGACCCGCGCGGGCGCACCCGGGTGCGCTTCTCGGTGATGCCGGCGGAGATGGCCAAGCTCGTCGACGTGCGCACCGACCCCGTCTCCGCGCGGATCGCGGCGGTCGACGACTTCGTCGCCGCGGGCTACGAGGTGCACCTCAACCTCTCCCCGGTCGTGGTCCACGAGGGCTGGCTGGAGCAGTGGGACGCCCTGCTCACCGAGCTCGACGACGTCCTGTCCCCGGCGGCGAAGGCCCAGGCCGCGGCGGAGGTCATCTTCCTCACCCACAACGCGGGCCTGCACGAGGTGAACCTCGGCTGGCACCCGAAGGCCGAGCAGGTGCTGTGGCGCCCGGAGATCCAGGAGCCCAAGCGCTCGGGCAACGGCATGGAGAACGTGCGCTACCGCGCCGCGTGGAAGGCGACCTGGCGCCAGCGCCTGCTCGACCTCGTGGCGGCGCGCACCCCGTGGCTGACGGTGCGCTACGCGTTCTGAACCCGGCTCACCGCGGCGCGCTCACAGGCGGTGTCTGACAGGCGGGCGTCTCACAGGCGGGCCAGGGTCGCCGGGTCCGGCTCGCCCCCGAAGTAGCGGGCGAGCACCGCGGCGAAGACCGGCTGGTCGGGGTCGGCGCGGGCGAACAGCGTCATCGAGGAGCGCAGCTTGGCGGCGTCGACCGGCCCGAGCACCGTCTGCGCGTCCGGGGCCAGCGCGGGGTCCGCGTCGGCGAGGGCGCGGGCGCAGGCGAGCAGCCGCGGGCCGAGGACCGGGTGGGCCAGGTAGGCGCGGGCCTCGGCCAGTCCGGACAGGCCGTAGCGCTGCGCCATCGCGCTGGTGCCCAGCCCGGCCACCTGCGGGAGGACGAACCACATCCAGTGGGTTCGCTTGCGCCCGGCCACCAGCTCGGCCAGCGCCGTGGCGTGGGTGCCGCCGGCGTCCTGGGCCTGGACGAAGCGCTGCAGGTCGAAGGGGTCGGGCTCGCTCACGCGGCCATCCTCGCGGAACGGGCGAGGGAGGGCACCCGCCGCAGCAGGAGCCCTCCCTCGTCAGTGCGCCGGGGCGCTGGTCAGCGCACGCCGACCAGGTCCACGACGAAGATCAGCGTCTCGTTCGGCCCGATCGCGCCACCGGCGCCGCGCGAGCCGTAGCCCAGGTGCGGCGGGATCACGAGGCGTCGGCGGCCGCCGACGCGCATGCCGGTGATGCCCTGGTCCCAGCCGGCGATGACCTGGCCGACGCCGACCCGGAAGTCCAGGGGCGCCCCGCGGTTCCAGGAGGCGTCGAACTCGTCGCCGGTGGACCAGGCCACGCCGACGTAGTGCGTGCTCACCGTGGAGCCGGGGGTGGCCTCCGGGCCGTCACCGACGACCTCGTCGGTGATCTGCAGCTCGGTCGGCGGCTCGCCCTCGGGGAAGTCGATCTCGGGACGGGTGGGCTGGCTCACGGGGAGGACCTCCGGGTCTGGGGTGGGGGGTGCGGTCTGGAGCGGTCAGCTGGCGGCGAGGATGTCGACGACGAAGACGAGCGTGTCCGTGCCGGAGATCCCGGCGTCGGGCTGGCCCGCCTCCCCGTACCCCTGCGCGGGCGGGATCACCAGCAGCACCTGGCTGCCGACGGCCTGGCCGGTCAGCCCGGTGCTCCAGCCGGGGATGACGCCGTTCAGCGGGAAGCTCGCCGGCGCACCGCGCTGCCAGGAGGAGTCGAAGACCGCGCCGGTGCCGTAGACGACGCCGGTGTACTGGGCGGTGACCGTCTGGTCGGCGGTCACCGCGGGGCCGCTGCCCTGGATGAGGGTCTGGGCGACGAGCTCGGTGGGGGCGGCCACGCCCGAGGGCACCGTGACCGTCGGCTCGCCGGTGGCCTCGTCCAGCGCCACGGCCGGCAGGCCCTCCGGAGGCGTCACCGGGGTGCCCTCGGCCCGGGGGGAGCCGCTGCTGGTGAGGTCGAGCAGGATCACGAGCGTGTCGTCGGACTTCACGCCCGCGTCGGCGAGGTTGGCCTGGGGGCCCTCCTCCGGCGGCACGGCGGTGAGCACCTGCGAGCCGACGGTCGCGTCCTCCAGGGCCGCGGCCACGAAGGGCGGCGTCTGCTCGGAGCCGACGACGAAGTAGTCCGGCGCCACGGTCCAGTCGGGGTTGCTCAGCGCCTTGCCGTCGCGGCCGTTGACGGCGACGAGGCGGACGCCGACCAGGTCGCCGTCGGCGATGGGCTCGCCCTCGCCCTCGGTGACGACCTTGGTCTCGGTCTCGGTCACGCGCAGCGGGCCGTCGACGGTGAGGGTGGGAGCGGTGCCCTCCTCGGTGGCGGCGGTGACCTCCACGGAGTCCAGGCTGCCGCTGGCCCCGTCGCCACCGTCGTCGTCGTTCCCGGAGCTGCAGCCCCCGACGAGGAGGAGCACGGGCAGGAGGACGGGCACGGCGGGGCGGAGCAGGCGCATCGCACGACCCTAACCCCGCCGCCTGGGAGCCGGCTGACCGCCGCCGCTCACATGGAGGCGATGAGGCGCTCCACCCGCTCGTCGACGGAGCGGAAGGGGTCCTTGCACAGCACGGTGCGCTGGGACTGGTCGTTGAGCTTGAGGTGCACCCAGTCGACGGTGAAGTCGCGCCGCTTCTCCTGGGCGTGGCGCACGAAGTCGCCGCGCAGCTTCGCCCGGGTGGTCTGCGGGGGCACCGAGGTGGCCTCGAACACCTCGATGTCGCTGGTCACGCGCTCGACCATGCCCCGGGCGGCGAGGAGGTTGTAGAGCC
The DNA here is from genome assembly GCF_058932755.1 of Quadrisphaera sp. DVD1. Lineage (NCBI taxonomy): Bacteria > Bacillati > Actinomycetota > Actinomycetes > Kineosporiales > Kineosporiaceae > Quadrisphaera > Quadrisphaera sp. DVD1. The sequence goes on along the minus strand of NZ_JBZYWI010000011.1, from coordinate 29,317 downwards.
CGCGTCGGCGGGAGATGTCGTGGTAGGCCAGGTCGAGGCGGGCCACCCGGGCGTCGGCGAGGTCCAGGCCGTGGCGGGCCTGGTAGCGCTCCAGGAGCTTGAGCTTGATCACCCAGTCCAGCTCGCGGTCGACGAGCGACAGGTCGCCCTCGCGCACCGCGCGCAGGCCGCGCTCCCACAGGTCGAGCACCCGCTTGTCCGTGGGGCTGCGCACGCCGACGTCCTCGACGAACGCCTTGGCCCGCTCCAGGTACTCCTCCTGCACCTCGAGCGCGCTGATCTCCCGGCCGCTCGCCAGCTTGATCAGGCGCCGGCCGGTCAGGTCGTGGCTGACCTCGCGGATCGCGCGGATCGGGTTCTCCAGCGCGAGGTCGCGCAGCGCCACCCCGGACTCGACCATGCGCAGCACGAGGTCGACCGAGCCGATCTTGAGCATCGTCGTCGTCTCGGACATGTTCGAGTCGCCGACGATGACGTGCAGGCGCCGGAAGCGCTCGGCGTCGGCGTGCGGCTCGTCGCGGGTGTTGATGATCGGGCGCGAGCGGGTCGTGGCGCTGGAGACGCCCTCCCAGATGTGGTCCGCCCGCTGGGACAGGCAGTAGACCGCCCCGCGCGGGGTCTGCAGCACCTTGCCGGCGCCGACGAGGAGCTGGCGGGTGACGAGGAAGGGGATGAGGACGTCGGCCAGGCGGGAGAACTCGCCCTGGCGGGGCACGAGGTAGTTCTCGTGGCAGCCGTAGGAGTTGCCGGCGGAGTCGGTGTTGTTCTTGAAGAGGTAGACCTCCCCGCCGATGCCCTCCTCGGCCAGGCGCCGCTCGGCGTCGACGGTCAGGCCCTCGAGGATCCTCTCCCCGGCGCGGTCGTGGACGACGAGGCGGCGCACGTCGTCGCACTCGGGAGTCGCGTACTCGGGGTGGGAGCCGACGTCGAGGTACAGGCGGGCCCCGTTGCGCAGGAAGACGTTGCTCGAGCGCCCCCAGGAGACCACCTTGCGGAAGAGGTACCGGGCCACCTCGTCGGCGGACAGGCGCCGCTGCCCGTCCGCGGCGCAGGTGACCCCGTACTCGGTCTCCAGCCCCAGGATCCGGCGGTCCATGACCTCACACTACGTCGCTGCACCGGCGGCGCGGTGCGGGGTGCTGGGGGCGGGCCCGAAGGGCTTGGCGAGGAAGACCAGGTCGCCGTCGGGGGCGTCGTCCGGGCGCGGCACCTCCAGGTACCCGCGGCGGCGGTAGAGCGCGAGGTTGCCGCTCGAGCCGGCGCCGGTGAACAGGGCCGCCTCGCCCGCCCCGGCGCGCGCGGCCACCCGTTCGACGGCGTCCATCAGGGCGTCGGCGATGCCGCGCCGGCGGGCGTCGGGCGCGACCGCCAGGCGCGCGAGGTCGGCCACGAGGCCCCCGCCCGCGCCTGCGGGGCGCAGGTGGAGGCGGATCGTCCCCACGATCCGCCCGGCGCGGCCGAGCCCGTCGCCGCCCTCGGCCTCGGCCACGACCACCGCGGTGGCCGGGTCGGCCAGGGCCGCCGCGACGTCCTCCACCTGCTCGCGCAAGGGCGGGATCGTCAGGTCGCCGTAGCGCTGGCCCTCGGTGAGGAAGGCGGCGCGGGTGAGCACGTGCAGCTCCCCGGCGTCAGCGGGCTCGCCCGCGCGCAGCAGCACCGCGGCCTCAGCGGGGGGTGTCGTCGGGCAGGCCGCTGTGGCCCCCGGCCACCGTCCCCGAGCCACCGCCGCTGGGGGCGCCGCGCTCGGCGCTGCCGCCCGGGGACGCCGGTGCGCCGGCGAGCAGGGTCTCCAGCGCCGGCCCGGACAGGCGGCGGAAGGCCCGGCGCGGGCGGTCGCGCTCGAGCACGGCCACCTCGAGGACGTCGGCGCCGAGGCGGCGGGCCGGGCCACCGGCGGGGTCCGGGGCCAGCCCGCGCAGGGCCAGCTGCAGCACCGCGCCGAGGTCCATGCCGGGCTCCCAGCGCTCGCGCAGCTCGCCGGCGACCTGGTCGGCCTGCCCGCCCATGACGACCACGCCGCGCTCGTCGGCGACGGACCCGTCGTAGGTGAGGCGGTAGATCTGGTCGCCGCCGACCTCGCGGCCGACCTCGGCGACGACGATCTCGACCTCCAGCGGCTTGGCCTCGGTGGTGAACACCGCCCCCAGGGACTGGGCGTAGGCGTTGGCCAGGCCGCGCGCGGTGACGTCGGCGCGGTCGTAGGAGTAGCCGCGGAAGTCGGCGTAGCGCACCCCGGCGACCCGCAGGTTCTCGAACTCGTTGTACTTGCCGACCGCGGCGAAGCCGATCCGGTCGTAGATCTCGCTGACCTTGTGCAGCGCGCGGGAGGGGTTCTCGGCGACGAAGGCGATCCCGCCGGCGTACTCGGCCACCACCACCGAGCGGCCCCGGGCGATGCCCTTGCGCGCGTAGTCGGCCTTGTCCTTGATGAGCTGCTCGGGCGAGACGTAGAACGGCATGCTCATCGGCGCCGGCCCTCCTGGTCGGACGTGCGGTCGGCGAGCACGGCGGCCACCACGGTGGCCAGGTGGTCGTCGTCGGCGCGGGTGTAGCCGTCGGCGGTGACCGTGGCGACCACGGGCCAGATCCGGCGGACGGCGTCCGGACCGCCGGTGGCGGAGTCGTCGTCGGCGGCGTCGAAGAGGGCCTCCACGGCCACCCGCACGGCCTGCTCGGCGTCCAGGCCGGGGCGCCACAGCTTCTTCAGCGCGCCGCGGGCGAAGAGCGAGCCGGAGCCGACGGAGTGGAACTCGTGCTCCTCGTAGCGGCCGCCGGTGACGTCGTAGCTGAAGATCCGCCCCTGCCCGCGGTCGAGGTCGTACCCGGCGAACAGCGGCACCACGGCGAGGCCCTGCATGGCCAGGCCCAGGTTGCCGCGCACCATCGTGGCCAGGCGGTTGGCCTTGCCGTCGAGGCTGAGCAGCGCGCCCTCGATCTTCTCGTAGTGCTCCAGCTCGACCTGGAACAGGCGCACGAGCTCGACGGCCAGCCCGGCCGAGCCGGCGATGCCGACGCAGGACCAGCCGTCGGCGGGGAAGACCTTCTCGATGTCGCGGCTGGCGATGAAGCTGCCGGCCGTGGCGCGGCGGTCACCGGCCATGAGCACGCCGCCCTCGAACGCGAGCGCCACGATCGTCGTGGCGTGCGGGGCGTCCGGGGCCGCGGCGGTGGGCAGCACGCGGCGGCCCGGCAGGAGCTCGGGCGCGTGGCCGCCGAGGAAGTCGGTGAAGGACGCCGACCCCGGCGTGGTGAACGCCTGCGGCAGGCCCGGTCCAGACGTCACTGGCCGCCCTTCTGCGTGTACTGGCGCACGAACTGCTCGGCGTTGGACTCGAGCACGTCGTCGATCTCGTCGAGCAGGGAGTCGACGTCGTCCTCGGCGGTCTGGGCCGCGCTCTGCGAGGTGCCGGTGGGCAGGGGGGCCTGCTCGGCGTCCTCGGTCTCGGCGCTCTCGCGGCGGGACGGGCGCTGCTGCTCCTGGCTGGGCATCGGGTGCCCCCTTCGGGACGCGGTGCGGTGGACCTGCTGGTCCGGATGATCGTAGGCGCAGCCCCTGACGGCGGGCGTGGCAGCATCGACTCCCGTGAGCGAGCCCACGGACGTCCCCGCCGGTCCCCCTCGCGCCGGAGCGCTCTCGGCGCTGCTGGCCGCCCGCTCGGAGGGCACCGGCGTCGGCTTCCCCGCCGCGGTGCGCTCCCACGTGCTGGCCGACCCGGCCGCGGCGCTGGCCGACGCCGTGGCCTGGGGCGCCTCGCCCGACCCCGCCGAGCGCCTCGTGGCCCTGGAGGTGCTCGGCGCGCTGGCCTCCCCGTGGTCACCGGCGCGCGCGGAGCGGGTGCTGCCCGTGCTGCTGGACCAGGCCGCGGCGGCGGCCGCCGCTCCGCAGGAGGACCTGCGCTGGGTGGCGGCGAAGGTCCTGGCCCACGCGGGCCCGGCGGCCGTGGCCGCCCTCGTGGCGCTGACCGGCGACCCGGACGGCGACGTGCGCTGGCAGGCGGTCTCCTCCCTCCCCCTGGCGGCGGGCAGTCCGCCGGCCGGCGAGGCGGTGCAGGGCCTGCTGGCGGCCCTGGCCGACGAGGACGCCGAGGTGCGCGACCAGGCGGTGTTCGGGCTCGGTCTGCAGCTGGACGTCGACACCCCCGCCGTCCGCGACGCCCTGGCCGCCCACCTCGACGACGAGCGGGGCGACACCGCCGCGCAGGCCGCGCGAGCCCTGGCCCAGCGCGGCGACGAGCGGGTGCTGGAGGTGCTCGTACGCCGTCTCGACCCACCGGACGAGGAGTCCCTCGCCGACCTCGAGGACGGCTGGGTGGAGGCGGCCGCCGACCTCGCCGACGCCCGCCTGCTGCCCGTGCTGCAGGCCCTGCGCGCGCGCACCGACCTCGACGAGGCGGTGGTCGAGGAGGTCGACACGGCGATCGCCCGCTGCAGCGCCTCCGCCTGACCGCTCATCGCGGGAGGGAGGCCACCGGCGCCCTCGCCGTGCCAGGCTGGCGCCATGGGAGCTGAGGGCCCTCGCGTGATCGGGATGCTGGGCGGGATGAGCTGGGAGTCCAGCGCGGAGTACTACCGCCTGGCCAACGAGCTCGTGCGCGAGCGCCTGGGCGGGCTGCACTCCGCCCGCCTCGTGCTGGCCTCGCTGGACTTCGCCGACGTGGAGCGGCTGCAGATGAGCGGCCGGTGGGACGAGGCCGGGCAGCTCCTGGCGGCAGCCGCGCGGGGGGTGGAGGCCGCGGGCGCGGACCTCCTGCTGATCTGCACGAACACGATGCACAAGGTCGCCGACGAGGTGCAGGCCGCGGTCTCGATCCCGCTGCTGCACCTGGCGGACGCCACCGCCGCGGCCGTCGCGCGGGCGGGGCTGTCCACGGTCGGGCTGCTCGGCACCGCGTTCACCATGGAGCAGGACTTCTACCGCGAGCGCCTGGCCGGCCACGGCCTGACCGTCCTGGTGCCGCCCGCGGAGGACCGCGCGCAGGTGCACCGGATCATCTACGAGGAGCTCGTCCTGGGGGTGGTCCGCGAGGACTCGCGCCAGGCCTACCGCGAGGTGATCGCGCGCCTGCGGGACGCCGGCGCCGAGGGGGTGGTGCTGGGCTGCACCGAGATCGAGCTGCTCGTCACCGCCGCGGACAGCCCCGTCCCGCTCTTCCCCACCACGCGCCTGCACGTGGAGGCCGCGGTCTCCGCGGCCCTGGCCGACGGCCCCCGCTGAGCGCGGGTCACCCCCGCCCGCGAGCGCCGAACCACCGGGGCAGGTGGGCGAGCAGGTCGCCCTGGTCCTCCCCGACCCACACCACGTGGCCGTCGGGGCGCAGCAGCGCCGCGGGCAGGTCGAGGTGCTCGGCGGCGTCGATCACGTCGACGACGTGGTCGACGCGGTCCTCCCAGCCGGCCACCGAGAGCCGGCCGCTCTGGTCGAGCAGCAGCCCGCGCCCGGCGTGCAGGAGGGCGTACAGGCGCCCGCGCCCCAGCTGGACGTCGCGCAGCCGGCGGCCGAGCAGCGGGTGCCCCTGCCCGACGTCGTAGCGGACGTCGAGGGCGGCGACCCGCTCGGCGAGGTACCGGCCGACGTCCTCGAGGTCCATCAGCTCCGAGACCAGCCGGCGCACCGCCTGGGGACCGGGCTCGGGCGAGAGCAGCTGCATCTGGGCGCGGGTGAGGTCCAGGACGTCGGCGGCCACCGGGTGCCGCTCGGCGGAGTAGCTGTCCAGCAGCCCCTCCGGTGCCCAGCCGGCGACCTCGGCGGCCAGCTTCCAGCCGAGGTTGAACGCGTCCTGCAGCCCGAGGTTGAGCCCCTGCCCGCCGACCGGGGGGTGGACGTGCGCCGCGTCCCCGGCCAGCAGCACCCGGCCGGTGCGGTAGCGCTCGGCGAGCCGGGTGGCGTCGCCGAAGCGGGAGAGCCAGCGCGGTGAGTGCGCGCCGAAGTCAGTGCCGGCGTGCCGCCGCAGCTGCCGCTTCACCTCCTCCAGGGTCGGCGGGACCGAGCGGTCCTCGGCCACCCCCTCGGCGGGCACGACCACGCGGTACACCCCCTCCCCGAAGGGCCCGAGGCCGAACCGCAGCTGGGTCCTGCGCACGCGGGCCACCACGGCGGCCACCTCCTCCGCCGAGGCGGTGACCTCCACCTCCCCGAGCAGCGTGTCGACCCGGCTGGGCTCACCGGGGAAGGCGACGCCGAGCAGCCTGCGCACCGTGCTGCGCCCGCCGTCGCACCCCACGAGGTACCGCGAGCGCAGCCGCGTGCCGTCGGCGAGCTCGGTGCTCACCCCCTCGTCGTCCTGGCTCAGCCCGACCAGGGAGGCGCCGCGCCGCAGCTCGGCGCCGAGCTCGGTGGCGCGCTCGGCCAGCAGGCGGTCGGTGGTGGGCTGCGGGATCGCGAGCACGTACGGGTGGGCGGTGTCGACGTGGGGCGGCGGCGGCTTGGCGATGGCGGTGAAGAAGCCGCCGAGGGGGTGCTGCTGGCCGAGCGCGAGGAACCGCTCCAGCAGGCCGCGCTGGTCCAGCACCTCCACGCTGCGCGCGTGCAGGCCGAGCGCGCGCACGTGCGTCGGCGGCTGGGCCTCCCTCTCGAGCACCAGCACGCCCACGCCGTGCAGGCGCAGCTCGCTGGCCAGCATCAGGCCCGTCGGCCCGCCGCCGGCGACGACCACGTCGATCACAGCTCCCCCTCCGCGCGGTCTCGCCCTCCGCCCGTGGACTGTGGAGCACCGCCCGGGTCTTGCCGCAAGCCCCCGGCGCCGCGCTACGGTGACCGTGGCGGGGGGCGTCCGGACGCCACGCCGCTCCACGCCCCTGCGCCTCACCCCGAGCGCAGGAGAGCCCGTGAGCACCCCCACCAGCCCGACCACCGCGGTCCCCGCAGCGGTGCTGCGCGCGGCGCCGAAGGTGAGCCTGCACGACCACCTCGACGGAGCCCTGCGCCCGGCGACGGTCGTCGAGCTCAGCGAGGCCGAGGGCATCGCGCTGCCCACGAGCGACCCGGCCGAGCTGGGCGCCTGGTTCCTGGCGCAGTCCACGACCGGGTCGCTGGTCGACTACCTGCGCTCGTTCGACATCACCACCGCCGTGCTGCACCGGGCGGCGAACCTCGAACGGGTGGCCCGCGAGTACGTCCTGGACCTCGCGGCCGACGGCGTCGTCCACGGAGAGGTGCGCTGGGCGCCCGAGCAGTCGGCCACCGGCGGCCTGGGGCTGGACGAGGCGGTCGAGGCGGTGCAGGCCGGCCTGGAGGCCGGCGCGGCCGAGGTGCGCGCGGCGGGCGGCTCGACGACGGTGACCCTGCTCCTGTGCGCGATGCGCCAGAACGCCCGCGCCGTCGAGATCGCCGAGCTGGCCCTGCGCCACCGCGAGCGCGGGGTGGTGGGCTTCGACATCGCCGGGCCGGAGGCCGGCTTCCCGCCGAGCGCCCACCGCGCCGCCTTCGACCTGCTCGCCGCCTCCTACCTGCCCGTCACGGTGCACGCGGGCGAGGCGGACGACCTGCCCAGCATCGCCTCCGCCCTGCTGGACGGGCGCGCCCTGCGCCTGGGCCACGGCGTCCGCCTCGCCCTCGACATCACCGTCGACGCCGCGGGCCGGCCGGTCCTCGGGCCGATCGCCTCGTGGGTGCGCGACCGCGGCATCGCGCTGGAGCTCAGCCCGACGTCCAACCTGCACACCGGGGCCTTCGCGCACTGGGGGCGGAGCATGGCCGAGCACCCCTTCGACCTGCTGCGCCGCAGCGGGATGGCGGTCACCGTCAACACCGACAACCGGCTGATGAGCGCGACCACCCTCACCGACGACCTGGGCGCCCTGGTGCAGGCGTTCGGCTACGACCTGGCCGATGTCGAGGAGTTCCAGCTGACCGCCGCCCGCGCCGCCTTCCTGCCCGCCGACGCCCGCGAGGACCTCGTCCGGGCCGTCCGCGAGGGCTTCGCCGCCCTCTAGGGGGCCCGCGGGGACGGCTAGGCGGTCAGCCGGCGCACGAGCTCCTCGGGCAGCGGGCGGTCGGCGTAGAGCACGAGGTCGGCAGCCGGGTCGGGGTCCTTCGCGTCCGGCCCCCGCCAGACCTGCACCAGCCCGGCCCGCTCCACGGCGCGCTGCGAGCGCGTGTTGCGCCCGGCGACGGCGGCGGTCACCGGCAGGTCGGGGCGCAGGGCCCGCGCGCACGCGGTGGAGGCCGCGGCGAGCTCCTGGGCCAGCCCCTGCCCCCAGGACTCGGGGCGCAGGGTGAAGGCGAGGTTCCACGCGTCCTCGCCCGGCCGGTTGCAGCCACCGACGCCGACGAGGCGGCCCCGCGCCGGGCCGGAGGCGGCCCGCGCCACCCACAGCCCCAGGCCGTGCCCGCGCCAGCCCTCGCTCCAGCGCTGCACCGCGGCCTCGGTGCGGCTGACCTCGGTGTGGCGCAGGAGCGGGTCGCCCTGCCAGACGCGGGGGTCGGAGTACATCGCGAACAGGTCGGGGACGTCGTCCGCGGTGGGTCTGCGGAGCACCAGCCGGGCGCTGCGCGTGTCGTCGAGCGGCTCCGGGAGCGGGCGCGGGTCGTGGGCGCCGAGGGCGGGGTCGGGCACGGGGGTCAGCGGGCGCTGAGGGCGTCGACGAGCGCCGCGGCGTCCGGGCAGCGGTCGAGCAGCGCCTGGGTGCTGGCCCGCGTCCCGCGCTGGGGCTCGAGCATCGGCACCCGCTGCAGGGAGTCGCGCCCCGGGACGTCGAAGATCACCGAGTCCCAGCTGGCGGCGACGACGTCGCGCCCGTAGCGCGCCAGGCACTGGCCGCGGAACCACGCGCGGGTGTCCTCCGGCGGCTCGGTGACCGCGGCCTCGGCCAGCGCCGGGTCGACCAGCGTCTCCACCGACCCCCGCGCCCGCAGCCGGGCGTGCAGGCCCTTGGCCGGGTTGACGTCGGCGTACTGCAGGTCGATGAGCTCCAGGCGCGGGCTGGACCACTCCAGGGCCTCGCGGTCGCGGAAGCCCTGCAGCAGCCGCAGCTTGGCCACCCAGTCCAGCTGGGCGGTCAGGCGCATGGGGTCGGCCTCGAGGTCGGTGAGCACCTGCTCCCAGCGGGCGAGGACGTCGGCCGTCTGCGGGTCGTCGGCGCCCTCCCGCGCGGCGACGTGCGCGGCGGCGGCCTCGAGGTAGCGCCACTGCAGCTGGACGGCGGTCAGCCGGGTGCCGTCGGCCAGGCGGAGCAGGTGGGTCAGGGACGGGTCGTGGCTGACGTCGTGCATCGCGGCCACCGGGCCGGCGAGGACGACGTCGGGCGCGGTGCCGGCCTCGACCATGTCGATCACGAGCGCGGTGGTGCCGAGCTTGAGGTAGGTGGCGACCTCGCAGAGGTTCGCGTCGCCGACGATGACGTGCAGGCGCCGGTAGCGGTCGGCGGTGGCGTGCGGCTCGTCGCGGGTGTTGATGATCGGCCGCTTGAGCGTGGTCTCCAGGCCCACCTCGGTCTCGAAGTAGTCCGCGCGCTGGCTGAGCTGGAACCCGGCCAGCTCCCCGTGCTGGCCGATCCCCACCCGGCCCGCGCCGGTGACCACCTGCCGGGAGACGAAGAACGGCACGAGGCCCCGCACGATCGCCGGGAACGGCGTGGCCCGGGCCATGAGGTAGTTCTCGTGGGTGCCGTAGGAGGCGCCCTTGTTGTCGGTGTTGTTCTTGTAGAGGTTGACCGGGTCCAGGCCCGGGGTCGCCGCCAGCTTCGCGGCCGCGGCGACCATGACGAGCTCCCCGGCGCGGTCCCAGCGCACGGCGTCCAGCGGCGAGGTGACCTCGGGGCTGGAGTACTCCGGGTGGGCGTGGTCGACGTAGAGCCGCGCGCCGTTGGTCAGGACGACGTTCGCCGCGCCGGGGTCGTCGGCCTCGGCCCAGGCCGCGTCCCGGCCCCGGGCGTCGGTGAGCTGACTGGCGTGCGCCGCCGAGCGGGCCACCTCGAAGCCGCGGGCGTCGCGCAGGGGCGCCTCGTCCTCGTAGTCCCAGCGGGCGCGGCGGGCGCGGGTGCCCAGCGGCGGGGCGTAGGCGGTGACCACCTGGCTGGACAGCAGCACCGGGTCGACGTCGGGGTGGCCCGGGGAGGAGACCCCGTACTCGGTCTCGATCCCCATCACCCGGCGCACGCTCATCGACGACCACCCTAGGCGTCTACCGTGAGCCCGTGACCAGCCCCGCTCCCGGTGCGCTCGCCCCGCCCGGCCCGCCCGCGACCGCGCGCCGGACCGCGAGCGCCGCTGCGCTCGACGTCGCCGCCGTGCTCGTCTTCGTCGTCTCCGGACGCCGCTCGCACGCCGAGGGCCTGGACGTCGCCGGCGTCGCGAGCACGGCCTGGCCGTTCCTGGCCGGCCTCGCGGCCGGCTGGGTGGCCGCGAACGCCTGGCGCGCTCCCCTCTCGCGGCGCACCGGCGTGGTCGTGTGGGTCTCGGCGGTGGCGCTCGGGCAGCTGTACCGGGTGCTCTCCGGCCGCGGCACCGAGGTCAGCTTCGTCGTCGTCTCGGCCGTGGTGCTCGGCGTGCTCCTGCTGGGCTGGCGCGGCCTGGCCGGCGCGCTCGCCCGGCGGACGGCGTCGCGCCCGTGAACCCCGCCCCGCTGTTCACCGCGGCCGCCGCGAGCTACACCGCCAACGTCGCCCTGGGCGTCGCGGTGGCCACCCGCGTCCTGGACACCTCCGGGTTCCGCTGGCTGCACCACGCGCTGTTCACCGCCACCGCCGCCACCGCCGGGGCCGCCGCGAGCTCGCTGCTGTGGACCCGCGACCCGCGCGCGCGGGCCGGCTGGGCGCTGCTGCCGGCCGCCGTGCCGCTCTCGCTCATCCCGTTCGTCTCCGCCCGCCGGCGCGCGCACGTCGTCCTGGCCCTGGCCGCGGCCCCCTGGTTCGCGCTGAGCGCCGTCGTCGTGCGGCGCGCGGCGAGGCGGTGACCGTGGAGCTGCTCGAGGCGATCCGCCGCCGCCGCACCACCAACGGCCCCTTCCTGCCCGACCCGGTCTCGGTGGAGCACCAGCGGCTGCTCATGGAGGTCGCCGGGCGCGCGCCGTCGCAGCTCAACAGCCAGCCGTGGCGCTTCGTCATCGTCGAGGAGCGCGCCACGATCGAGGCGATCGCCGACATCAGCGGCGAGTCGATGACCACGGCGATGTCGAACGGCACGTTCTTCGAGCGGTACAAGCCGTACTTCCGCTTCTCGGCCGCGGAGATGGAGGCCACCCGCAGCGGCATGCTCTTCGACCGGCTGCCCGCACCGCTGCGCCCCTTCACCAGCCAGGTCTTCACCCGCCGCGGCCAGCGGATGATGAACGCCCTGCGCGTGCCCCAGACCCTCGGCCGCGACAACCGGGCCCTGGTGGCCGGCTCCCCGCTGCTGCTGGGCGTGATGCTCGACCGCGCCGAGCACCGCCCGGGCGAGCTGAGCGCCTTCTACTCGCTGTTCTCCATGGGCGCCGCGATGGAGAACGTGTGGCTGACCACCACCGAGCTCGGCCTCGGCATCCAGTTCGTGTCCTTCCCCATGGAGGTCCCCGGCGCCTGGCCGAGGATCGAGGCGCTGCTGGAGGTGCCGCCGGAGCTGGAGCTCATGGCCGTCTACCGGATCGGGTACCTGCCGGCGGAGCAGCGGCGCCCGAGCATCGACTGGTCCAGCTCCCAGCGCCGCCTGCCCTCGCAGTACGTCTTCCGGGGCACCTGCGCGACGCCGCAGACCGGCTGGGACGACTGATCCCGTGACCGCGCCGCAGCTGGACTTCCGGCCCCTGGGCCGCGACGACTTCGGCACGCTCTCCCGCTGGCTCGCCGAGCCGCTGGTGGCGCGCTGGTGGGACGACGACGCGTGGCCCGAGGCCCTCGAGCGCGACTTCGGCCCCTGCATCGACGGCCGCGAGCCCACCGAGGTCTTCGTGGTCAGCGCGGACGGCCGCGAGTTCGGGCTGATCCAGCGCTACCCGGTCGCCGCCTACCCCGAGGACCTGGCCGAGCTGTCGACGGTGCTGCCCGTGCCACCGGGGGCGCTGAGCATCGACTACTTCATCGGCGAGCCCGACGCCCGCGGCCGCGGTCTCGGCGCAGCGATGATCGCCGCCTTCGTGGCGCGCACCTGGGCGGCCTGGCCCGACGCCGGCGAGGTCCTCGTGCCGGTCGCCGCTGGCAACACCGGCTCGTGGCGGGCCCTGGAGCGCGCCGGGTTCACCCGCGCCGCCGAGGGCGAGCTCGAGCCGGACAACCCCCGCGACCCGCGCGACCACGTCGTCTACCGCCTGCGCCGCCCCGCGCCCTGAGGAGCCGCGACGGCCCGAGGGGCTGCCGCGGTGGCGGGCTGCCACCATCGCGCCATGGACGTCACCGTGAAGGACAACGGGCAGGACCGCTACGAGGCGCTGACCGCGGACGGCGAGGTGGTCGGCTTCGCCGCCTACGCGCGCGACGGCGACCGCATCGTCTTCCCCCACACCGTCGTCGACCCCGAGCACCAGGACCAGGGCATCGGCAGCGCCCTGGCCACCGCGGCCCTGGACGACGCCCGCGCGCAGGGCCTCGCCGTGGTGCCGGCGTGCGAGTTCTTCTCCGCCTTCCTCGCTGACCACCGCGAGTACGCCGACCTCGTCGCCGAGGGCTAGGCGCGCTGCGCGACGGCGAAGATCCGCCGGAACGGCAGCACCGTGCCGTGCGGCTGGCGCGGGTGGGCCTCGCGCAGCGCCGCCGCGTACTCGGTGAGGAACGCGGCCTGCTCACCCTCGTCCAGGACCGGCAGGACCGGGCGCAGCGCGGTGCCCCGGGTCCACTCCAGGACGGCGTCCTCGCCCTCCAGCAGGTGCAGGTACGTGGTCTCCCAGACGTCGACGGCCAGGCCCAGGCCGGCCAGCGCGGCGAGGTAGACCCCCGGCTCGTGCACCGCGAGCGCCCGGTCGGCCCCCTCGCCCACCCGCTCGCGCCAGCGGGGGCTCAGGCGCAGGTCCGCCAGGAGGGTGTGGCTGGGGCTGGCGAAGTTGGCCGGCACCTGGAACGCCAGCCAGCCTCCCGGCGCCACGGCGTCCACCAGGGCCGGGAGGAGGTCGAGGTGGTCGGGCAGCCACTGCAGCGTGGCGTTGGAGAGCACGACGTCCGCCGGCTGCGGCGGCCGCCACGTGCGCAGGTCCGCCTCGACGAAGCCCAGGCGCCCGGGCACGGCCCGCTCCCCGGCGGCGGCGATCATCTCCGGGGAGCTGTCCACGCCCGTGACGACGGCGCCCGGCCAGCGCTGCAGGAGGGTCGCGGTGCGGTCGCCGGGGCCGCAGCCGAGGTCGACCACGGTGCGCGGCGCCTCGGCGCGCACCTGCGCGAGCAGGTCGTCGAACGGGCGGCCCCGCTCGCGGGCGTAGCGCTGGTAGACGTCGGGGTCCCACACGCCGCTCAGCCTGCCACCGGCCGCTCGAGCACGAGCTCCAGGCCGTCGACCTCGTCGACCTGCTCGCCGACCGGGACGAACCCGGCGCGGGCGAGCACCGCGAGGGAGGCGGCGTTGTCGGGGCTGGCGCTGGCGCGCAGGGCCCGCACGGCCGGCTCGGCCGCCGCGCGCGCCAGCAGGGCCGCGAGCAGCGCGTGGGCCCACCCGCGCCCGCGGACGCGGGGGTCGACGGCGTAGGCGACCTCGACCGTCCCGGTCTCGTCCGGCGGCCCGTGGAAGCCGGCGTGACCGACGACGCCCTCGGGCCCGGCGAGCGCGGCGCGCACCACCCAGGCGGCGCTGGGCGGGTCGGCCGCGACCTGGTCCCGGCGGACCGGCCACAGCCAGCGGACCTCGTCGGAGACGAGCCACGGGGTCAGCGCCACCCCGGCGGCGGCGCTGGCGCGCGCCAGGTCGCCGTCGGCGAGCGCTGCCAGGGCCGGCAGCGGCAGGGGGACCAGGGTCACGGGCGGCGGGTCGGTCGGCGTCACGGACCGGGATGCTCGCGGGTCCCGGGCGCGGCGTCCAGGCCGTTCCTGGCTAGCCTCGCCGCCGTGGGAACGCTGATGGCGCGCGCCCTCACCGCGGCGGAGGCCCGCGAGGTCGCGGGCTGGGCCTACCCGCCGCCCTACGACGTCTACGACGTCGGCCCCGCGGGCGCGGCGCTGCTCACCGCCCGCTCGCCGCAGGGCGAGGGGTACTACCCGTGCGTGGACGGCGCCGGCCGGGTCGTCGCGTTCTGCGTCTTCGGGGCCGAGGCGCGCGTGCTCGGGCAGGAGGCGGTGGCCGGCGTCCTGGACGTCGGGGCGGGCGTCCACCCCGACCTGACCGGCTCGGGGGTGGGCACGGCGCTCCTCCCGCAGGCGGTGGCGCTGGGTCGTGGCCTGTTCGCGCCGACGGCCCTGCGCACCGCGGTCGCCGTCTTCAACGAGCGCTCCCTGGCCCTGTGCCGTCGGGCGGGCCTGACCCCGGTGCGCGACTTCGCCGGCCCGGGAGGGCGCCCCTTCCGCGAGCTGGCACTGGCCCTGGACTGACCCGACGATGGGCCGGTGACCTCCGCAGCCGCCCCCGCCCGTCCTGGCACGGCCGTCGTCACCGGCGCGTCGTCCGGCATCGGCGCCGCCTACGCCGAGAACCTCGCGGCCGCCGGGCACGACCTGGTGCTCGTGGCCCGGCGCGCGCACCGGCTCGAGCCGCTCGCCCGGGGCCTGTCCGCCGCCGGTGCGCAGGTGGAGGTGCTCGTCGCCGACCTCGCCGCCGCCGGAGACCGGGCCGCGGTCGCCGAGCGCGTGGCCCGCCCCGACGTCGCGCTGCTGGTCAACAACGCGGGCATCAACGGCTACGGCCCCTTCGACGCCGTCGACCCGGCCGTGCTCGCCCAGGTGGTCGAGCTCAACGTCACCGCACCGACCCTGCTCGCCCGCGCGGCGCTGCCCGGGATGCGCGAGCGCGGCCGCGGCGCCGTCGTCAACGTGGCGTCGCTGCTGGCCCTCGCCGGCTCCCTGCCGCCGGACCCGCTGCCCGCCCGCGCCGTCTACGCCGGCACCAAGGGCTACCTCGTGACGTTCACCCGCACCCTCGCCGCCGAGCTCGCCGGCAGCGGGGTGAGCGCGCAGGTGGTGTGCCCGGGCTACACCGCGACGGAGTTCCACCTCGGGTCGGGCCTGGAGCCGGTCGCGGAGGGCGCGGAGGACGTCGTCGGGCACTCGGCCGCCGCGATGCCGGCGCAGGACGTCGTCATCGCCTCGCTCGCGGCGCTGGCCCGCGGTGAGGTCGTGTGCGTGCCGGGTCTGGCCGACCCCGCGGCGGTCGAGCGCCTCGTCGAGGCCGAGCTGGGCGTGCGGGCCGGGAGCGGCCCCCGCCTGGCCGAGCGGTACCGCGCGTGAGCGGGCCGGGTCGCGTCCCGGCCGTCGTGGCGCGGGGCGGCGCTCACCACGGGCCTGCAGCCCCCGGCGCCCCGCCGCCTACCGTGTCGCCGGTGGACACCCGCGTCGCCGCCTACGCCGTCATCGTCGAGCCCCGCGGCATCCTGCTCGCGCACTGGAACGAGGCGGGCCGCACCGGCTGGACGCTGCCCGGCGGGGGCATCGACCCCGGGGAGGACCCCGCCGACGCCGCCGTGCGCGAGGTGCTCGAGGAGACCGGCTACGACGCCGTCCTCGACGAGCTGCTCGGCATCGACTCCCACGTCGTCCCCGCCGAGCACCGGATCCGCTCCGGCCGGGGGCCGCTGCACGCCCTGCGCGTCGTCTACCGCGCGCACGTGGTCGGCGGGACGCTGCGCGACGAGGTCGGCGGCACGACCGACACGGCGGCCTGGGTGCCGCTGGAGCAGGTCGACGACCTGGACCGCGTCGGGCTGGTCGACGTCGGGCGGGCCCTCGCCGGCCTGCGCTGAGGCGGCAGCCCTCAACGCGCCGCCGGCGCGTCGACGCCCCCGGGCTCCCAGAGCTGGACGGCGTTGCCCTCCGGGTCGTGCAGGTCGGCGAACCGGCCGTTCGGGTACGCCTCGGGGTCGACCGCCACCGCGATCCCCGCGGCGCGCAGCTGCGCCACCATCGCGTCGAGGTCGCGCACGCGGAAGTTGATCGCCCACGACCGCCCGGGCCCGAGGTGCTCGGTGCCGGCGGGCATCGCCGCGAGCACGGTCGGCCCGGCCTCCTGCTGCCAGGAGGTGCCCCCGTACGACTCCGGCACCGGGTCGACCCCCAGGTGCTCGGCGTACCAGCGCGAGGCCGCGTCGGGGTCCGCGGCCGCGAAGAAGAACCCCCCGATGCCCGTCACCCGCTCCACGACCGCCTCCTCGCCCCGCGGGCCGCGCCTGTCGCGCGGCCGACCCGCCGAGCCTGCCAGCCGGTGGGGCGGCGCACCAGGGCCCGGCCCGCGTCTGCCGTCCAGGGCCTCACGCGGGCCGCGGTGGAGGTGCCGCCCTGAGGCGCCCGAGCGCCGCGGCGAGCAGCAGCAGCCCCCACACCGCGAACCACGGGTCCCACAGCGCCGTGTGCCAGCGCAGCGCGCGCGGGTCGGCGACCGGCCCGAGGACGCCCGTGAGCGCCACGGCGCCCGCAGCGGTCACCACCGCGCCGTAGAGGGCCAGGAGGACCCCGACCGCCAGGGCCAGCCGGCCCGTCGCACGCCGCGGCGGACGCCGTCCCCGTGGCTGCGCGAGGGCGAGGGCCAGCAGGGCGCAGGCCACCTTCGCCAGGACCACGACCGCCGCCGCTGCCACCGCCGTGGGCCCGCCCCGCTCGGCGGCCTCGGCGACCGCGCCGCCGACGGTGTCGAGCAGGGCCGTGCCGCCCAGCGCCCAGTACAGGCTCACCGCGGCGTGGGCGAGCGCCAGCCCGGCCGCTCCGAGCGCGAACGGCCGGGCGAGGCGCGCGAGCACGTCAGAGGTACTGGCCGGTGCCGTTGACGGTGTCGATGGCGCGGCCCGGCTCGGTGCCGGACTTGCCCTGGACGATCGTGCGGATGTACGTGATCCGCTCGCCCTTCTTGCCCGAGATCCGCGCCCAGTCGTCGGGGTTGGTGGTGTTGGGCAGGTCCTCGTTCTCCTTGAACTCGTCCACGCAGGCGTCGAGCAGGTGCTCGATCCGCAGCCCGCGCTGGCCCAGGGTGAGCAGGTCCTTGATCGCCGACTTCTTGGCGCGGTCGACGATGTTCTGGATCATCGCGCCGGAGTTGAAGTCCTTGAAGTACAGGACCTCCTTGTCGCCGTTGGCGTAGGTCACCTCGAGGAACTGGTTCTCCTCGGTCTCGGCGTACATCCGCTCCGCGACGCGCTGGATCATCGCCTGCACCGTCGCCGTGGGCGACCCGCCGTTGGCGGCCAGGTCGTCCGGGTGCAGCGGCAGGTCCGGGGTCAGGTACTTGGCGAAGACGTCCCGCGCCGCCTCGGCGTCCGGCCGCTCGATCTTGATCTTCACGTCGAGGCGGCCGGGCCGCAGGATCGCCGGGTCGATCATGTCCTCGCGGTTGGAGGCGCCGATGACGATGACGTTGTCCAGGCGCTCGACGCCGTCGATCTCGGCGAGCAGCTGCGGCACGATCGTCGTCTCGACGTCCGAGCTCACGCCCGAGCCGCGGGTGCGGAACAGCGACTCCATCTCGTCGAAGAAGACGATGACGGGGGTGCCCTCCCCGGCCTTCTCCCGGGCGCGGGCGAAGATCAGCCGGATGTGGCGCTCGGTCTCGCCGACGTACTTGTTGAGCAGCTCCGGGCCCTTGATGTTGAGGAAGTAGCTGCGCACCTCGCTCAGCCCCTGGCGCTGCGCGGCCTGGGTGGCCAGGGAGCGCGCGACCGCCTTGGCGATGAGCGTCTTGCCGCAGCCGGGCGGGCCGTACAGCAGGATCCCCTTGGGGGCCTTGAGGCCGTGCTCGCGGTAGAGCTCGGGGTGGGCGAAGGGCAGCTCGACGGCGTCGCGGATCGCCTCGATCTGCGGGCCGAGGCCGCCGATGTCGGTGTAGTCGATGTCGGGGACCTCCTCGAGCAGGAGCTCCTCGACCTCGGCCTTGGGGACCTTCTCGAAGACGAGCGAGGAGCGCGGGTCGAAGTTCAGGGCGTCGCCCACGCGCAGCTTCGCCGCCTGCAGCGGGGCGGCCAGGCGCACCACGCGCTCCTCGTCGGCGTGCGCGAGCACCAGGGCCCGCCCGTCGTCGAGGACCTCCTTGAGGGTGACGACCTCGCCGATCCGGTCGAAGCCGCCGGCGGCCACGACGACCATCGCCTCGTTGAGCAGCACCTCCTGCCCGTGCCCGAGGTCGGCGGGGGAGACCGCGGGGCTGACGGCGACCCGCACCTTGCGCCCGGCCTGCACGACGTCGGCGGTGCCGTCCTCGTGGAAGGCCAGGAAGGTGGCGTAGCCGCTGGGCGGCTGGGCGAGCCGCTCGACCTCGGCCTTGAGCTCGACGAGCCGGGCCCGGGCCTCGGTGAGCGTGCGCACCAGCCGGTCGTTCTGCGCGGTGGACGCGCTGAGCTGGCGCTGCAGGTCGGCGGCCTGGTCCTCCAGGGCGCGCAGCCGCTGCGGGGACTCGGCCAGGCGCCGCCGCAGCACGGCGAGCTCGTCGCGGAGGCCCTCCAGGACGCGGCGGTCCGCGGGCTGGCCGGAGCTGGAGTCGAAGTCGTGCTGGGACACAGTGCACCTCCCGGAGCCCGCCGGGCGGGCCCGTGTCGATCCGTGCTCGACCCTAACCCGCGGGGGTGCCGCCGGAGTCGGTGGACCCGCTCGCGGCCTCGGCGGTGCGCGCGGCCTCCTTCGCGGCCCGGCGCACCTTGCGGTCCGAGACCGGCCGCTCGCCGACGCCCTCGGCGTCCCACGCCAGCGCCTCCACGGGGTCGCCGCCCTCGCCCGAGGCGTCGAGCGAGCCCACCGGGTCGGCGGGGTCCGCCCACGGCGAGACGAGCACGCCCTCGGCGTCGGCGTTGCCCTTCGCCGGGCGGCGGCGGCGCTGCGGCGGCGCGACGCCGTCCGCGAGCCGGCGGGTGGTGAGCAGGAAGCCGGTGTGCCCGACCATCCGGTGCTGCGGGCGCACCGCCAGGCCCTCGAGGTGCCAGCCGCGCACGAGCGACTCCCAGGCGGTCGGCTCGGTGAAGCGGCCGTCGGCGCGGGCGTCCTCGGCCAGGCGGGAGAGCTGGGAGGCGGTGGCGACGTAGGCGATGAGGACGCCGCCGGGGGCCAGCGCGCCGGCGACGGCGTCCAGGCACTCCCAGGGGGCGAGCATGTCGAGGACGACGCGGTCGACGGACGCGGGTGCCTCGTGCTCGGGCAGGGCCTCGGCCAGGTCGCCGACGGTCACCGTCCACGCCGGGTGCGGGGCGCCGAAGAAGGCCTCGACGTTGCTGCGGGCGATGTCGGCGAAGTCCGCGCGCCGCTCGAAGGAGTGCAGCGAGCCGCCGTCCCCGACCGCCCGCAGCAGCGACATGCTCAGCGCGCCCGAGCCCACCCCGGCCTCGACGACCCGGGCGCCCGGGTAGATGTCGGCCATCGCGACGATCTGCCCGGCGTCCTTGGGGTAGACCACGGCGGCGCCGCGCGGCATCGACAGCACGTAGTCGGCCAGCAGCGGGCGCAGGGCCAGGTACTCGATGCCGGCGGTGCTGGCCAGCACGGTGCCCTCGGGCGCGCCGATGAGGTCGTCGTGGGCGAGGTACCCGCGGTGGGTGTGGAACTCCTTGCCCGCCCCGAGGGTGATGGTGTGCAGGCGCCCGCGCGGGTCGGTCAGCTGGACCCGGTCGCCGGCGCGGAACGGGCCCCGCCGCGCGGCCGCCCCCGTGGGGTCGGCGGCGGGGGCCGGCGTCGGCTCGGGAGAGGAGGGGGACGCGGAGTCCGGGGGTGCCACGGGCGAGGAGTCTAGGAGCGCTGCGCGGCGGCCCGGCGCGCGCGGGGGCCCATGACGGCCGCCACGACGTCGCTGGCGCGCAGGATCCCGGTGACGGCGCCGCCGGGCTCCTGGACCACCCACTCCTCGGCCGGCACGTCGCTGAGGGCGCGCAGCAGGTCCTGCCCGGCCATCCCCGGCGCGACGACGGCGCCCGCGGGCAGGGCGCGGGCCGCCGAGGCGGCGATGACGCCGTCCCGCCGGGCCAGCGGGACGTCGGCCACGGCCACCGGGTCGAGCACCGCGATCGGCTCGCCGGTGACCCCGGTGAGCACCACGGGGGTGCCCTCGCCGGCGCGGGCGCTGGCCGCGAGCGCCTCGGTGAGGGAGGAGCGGGCCGGCACCGAGACCGCCGGGCGGGCCAGGGCGGCGACCGTGGCCGAGGGCGCGCGGCGTCGGATGCGGGCGCCCTGCAGCGCCGCGCCCGCGCTCGCCCACAGCAGCGCGCCCAGCACGCCGGCCCAGACGACCGTGAACCAGGAGAGCGGCGCACCGCGCAGCAGGGGCAGGCCGATCGCCACGAGCGGGACGCCGATGGCCACCGCGCGTCCCACCCAGCCCGCGGCGACGGTGCCGAGGTCGCGGTCGCCGCTGGTGCGCCAGACGACGGCCTCCAGCAGGCGCCCGCCGTCCAGCGGCAGCCCGGGGAGCACGTTGGTCAGGGCCACGAACCCGTTGGTGATCCACAGGGCGGTCAGCAGCAGGTGTCCCAGCGGCGCGGGGTCGGCGGCGGCGTCCGCGCCCCAGGCCAGCACCGCCAGGACGCCGTTGGAGGCCGGTCCGGCGACCGCGATCGCGAAGCTGCGCCCGGGCGTCGCGACGTCGTGCTCGAACTGCGTGTGCCCGCCCCACAGGGTCAGGACGATCCGGCTGGCGGGGATGCCGAAGGCCCGCGCGGTCAGGGCGTGGGCCAGTTCGTGGACGAGCACCGACAGGCACAGCAGGAGGGCGTAGCCGAAGGCCACGAGGTAGGCGGCGGGGCCGATCCCGGGCTCCGCGCGCACGACGAGCGGCGCGAAGGTGAACGTGATCACCGCGGCGATGACGAACCAGGAGCGGGCCACCAGCACCGGCACCCCGAGCAGGGTCCCGACCCGCATCCCCTCCGAGCGCACCGGCGCCTCGCCCTCGTGCTGCTCCGTCGCGCTCACCCGTCCAGGGTACGGGCCGGACTGTCGGTGCCCGGGCCTACCGTTGGTGCCATGTCCTCCCCGAGCACGCCGCTGGCCCCCGCCCCGCGGCAGCGGACGCGCCCGAGCCGGGGCACCGGGCCCTCGCTGTCCCCCTCCCGCGCGTCGGACTTCGTCCAGTGCCCCCTGCTCTACCGCTTCCGCGTCGTCGACAAGCTGCCCGAGCCGCCGAGCCCCGCGGCCGTGCGCGGCACCGTCGTCCACGCCGTCCTGGAGCGCCTGTTCGACCTGCCCGCCGCCCAGCGGACGCCGGCCGCCGCCGCCGAGCTGCTCGCGCCGCAGTGGCAGGAGCTGCGCGAGAGCGAGCCGGAGCTCGCGGACCTCTTCGACGACGCCGCCGAGCAGGAGTGGCTGACCTCCGCGGCCGCCCTCATCGACCGCTGGTTCTCCCTCGAGGACCCCACCCGGCTCGAGCCTGCCGAGCGCGAGCTGCTCGTCGAGGTCGACCTGGAGTCCGGCCTGCGGCTGCGCGGGTACGTCGACCGGCTCGACGTCTCCCCCGCCGGTGACCTGCGGGTGGTCGACTACAAGACCGGCCGCTCCCCGGGCGAGGGCTTCGAGGCCAAGGCGCTGTTCCAGATGCGCTTCTACGCCCTCGTGCTGTGGCGGCTGCGCGGGGTCGTGCCGGCGATGCTGCAGCTGGTCTACCTCGGCGACGGCCAGGTGCTGCGCTACTCCCCCACCGAGCCCGAGCTGCTGGCCACCGAGCGCAAGGTCGAGGCGCTGTGGCAGGCGATCGCCCGGGCCACGGAGACCGGTGACTGGCGCCCGCGCCGCAGCAAGCTGTGCTCCTGGTGCGCCCACCAGTCGCTGTGTCCGGTCTTCGGTGGCACTCCGCCGCCGCTCCCGGGTGCCACACTGTCCGCCGACTGACCCCGCCGCGCAGCCTCGCCCAGCGCCGCTCGAGGACGACGGCGCCGGTCGGGTGGCGCGTGTCCGGCGGAGGAACTCAGGAGGGCTGTTCGGGTGGAACGCTCCAGGACGCGCCCTCCCCGGCCGATGATCCCCTCGTGAGCAGTCGGCAGACCAGCCGTTCGCGGGGCGCGCAGCGACACGCCCCGCGATCGAGGCGACCCGCCGTCCTGACGGCGAACCCGGCCATCTCGGTGCTCAGCGGCTGGCTGTTCGTCGCCACCGGCGCCCTGGTCATCGCGAGCACCTTCACCACCTCCGGCGTGGCCGGGCGCGACCTGCTGGCCGTGCGGCTGGTCAACCTCGTCGCCCTGCTCGCCGGCGTGTACATGCTGGCGCGCCGCCGCGCGGCACCGCCGTGGCTGCCCCACGTGGTGACCTTCGGCGGCGTCCTGCTCATCACCACGGCGCTCATGGCCTCCGGCGGGGGCGTCAGCGCCGTCGCCTACGCCTCGGTCTACTGCCTCGCTCCGGGGTACGCCTTCCTCATCCTCCCGCGGCGCGCCGCGGTGCTGCACATGGTGGCCACGGTGGCCGTCGGCGCCCCCGCGCTGGCGCTGCAGCCCGGCGTGGGCCGGGCAGAGCAGATCGTCATCTGGGGCGTGGCCCTGCTCCTGGGGGCGGTGGTGGGCTGGCTCGCCCGGGCCCTGGAGCACGCCGAGGCCGACTCCCTGACCGGCCTGGCCAACCGCCGCGGGGTCGAGCGGGCGCTGCAGGAGGCGATCGCCTCCACCGGGGACGGCGGCCGGCTGTCGTTCGCGGTGCTCGACGTCGACCACTTCAAGGCCTTCAACGACGACCGGGGCCGCCCCGCCGGCGACCGCCTCCTGGTCCAGATCGCCGCGGCGTGGGCGCCGCTGGTGCCCGCCGGGGCCACCCTGGGCCGGATGACCGCCGACGAGTTCGGCCTGGTCCTGCCGGGGATGACCGCGGACCGCGCCAGCGACCTCGTGGCGCAGCTGCAGCGCGAGCTCGTGGCCGGGGCGACCTGCTCGGCCGGCGTGGCCGCGCGCGAGCCCGCGGAGTCCGCCTCCATGCTCGTCGCCCGCACCGACTCCGCCCTCTACAGCGCCAAGCGCGACGGCCGCGCCCGGGCCCACCAGCACCCCGGCGCGGGGCGCGACGGCCGCGCGGTCCTCGAGGCCCTGGCGCGCCGGGAGTTCGTCGTCCACTACCAGCCGATCGTCGACCTGCGCTCGGGGGCGACCGTGGCCGCCGAGGCGCTGGTGCGCTGGCAGCACCCCGACGGCGGCCTGCTCCCGCCGGTGGACTTCCTCGCCGACGCCGAGCACTCCGGCGCCATCGTCGAGCTCGGCTGCTGGGTGCTCGAGGAGGCGTGCCGGGAGGCGGCGTCCTGGACGCCGGTGGACGGCGTCCTGCCCTACGTGACGGTCAACGCGAGCGGCCGCGAGCTGCAGGACCCCGCCTACGCCGCGACCGTCTCGGAGGCCCTGCGCGTCAGCGGCCTGCCCCCGCAGCGCCTGGTGCTCGAACTGGTCGAGAGCCACTACGACATCGAGTCGGTGCACCTGGCCGGCAACCTGCACCGGCTGCGGGCCATGGGGGTGCGCACCGCCATGGACGACTTCGGCGTGGGCTACTCCAGCCTCCACCGCCTGCGGCGGGCCGGGGTCGACATCCTCAAGATCGACCGCTCCTTCACCGCCGACATCACGGGAGCCGAGCAGGAGGCGCCCCTGGTCGCCGCGATCCTCGCCATGGCCCGCGCGCTGGGGCTGCGCGTCGTCGCCGAGGGCGTGGAGACCGAGGCCCAGGCCCGCTGGCTCACCGACAACGGCTGCGACTGCGCCCAGGGGTGGCTCTTCGGCCGCCCCAGCGCGGTGCTCCCGACCACCGCCGCGCGCTGGTCGCGCTCGGCGCCCTAGGCCCCCACCAGCACGCTCGGGACGCGCTCGGGGCACGCTCCGCCACGCGTGCCAGGGGCTCCGATGTCCGGGCTGGCCCGATCAGGGGGGTTGCCCACCGCAACGACCGCCCGTGGGGCAAGATCGTCGCGGCCGGCGTCGACCCCCTGGCCTGAGGAGTGAGCGAGCATGGTCCTGCGGCCCACGACCGACGACCGCATCCCCGCTCAGCCCGCGCCCCCCTCCCCCCTCGACCTCTCGCTGAGCCTGCCGGTCGTCGCCGCACCGCCGGTCGAGGTACCCGGCGTCGAGCTGGTCGAGGAGGTCATCGACCTCACCACCGGCGTGCGCCACCGCACCCTCGCCGTCGACGACGGCCCGGCGTCCGCCGACCGCCCGCAGGTCCTGGCCGACTTCGCCGAGCAGGACGCGCTCCTGCGCAAGAACCCCCACTGGCGCGCCCCGGAGGTCGTCGCCGGGGAGCTGGTGCTGCACAACGAGGTGTCCCGGTGGTTCTACCGGTCCGCGGCGATGCGGGAGTGGCGGCGAGAGCTCGTGCCGGGTGCCAGCGCCCTGTACCCCGTGCAGCGGCCGTTCGAGCCCCGCCTGCCCTCGGGCGCGGCCGTCGACGCCCTCGCGCACAGCATCTTCACCGACTGCCTCGACTCGATCGGCATCCGCACCCGCGCGCAGGTGCTCCGCGCGGTGGTGCAGCAGGCGTCGCAGGACGCGCCCGAGGGCGCCGGCCGCGCGGCCTGGGTGAGCCTGGCGTGCGGCGCCGCCGTGCCGGTGCTCGACGCCGTGGCGGCGCTGGAGGGCACCCCCGGCGCCGACCCGCACCTGCACCTCGTCGACCTCGACCCCGCCGCCCTCGTCTTCGCCCGCCGGCTCGCGACCGAGCGCGGCCTCGTCGAGGGCGGGGACTTCAGCCTGCTCGAGCGCGACCTCGTGACCGGCGTGGTCGCCCGCGACCGCCTCGTCGACGAGCTCGGGGAGGCCAGCGCCTCCGTCGTCGACGCCGTGGGCATCTTCGAGTACTTCCGCGACGCCGCCTGCGTGCGCCTGCTGCGCAACGCCTACCGCCTGCTGCGCCCCGGCGGCGTGCTCGTGGTGGCGAACATGCTCGCCGACCGCCGCGAGCTGCAGATGAACCAGCGCGGCATCGGCTGGCCGCGGCTGTTCCCGCGCAGCAGCGACGAGCTCGTCGAGCTGGTCCGCCTCGCCGGCCTGCCGCTGGCGCGCACGACCGTGAGCACCCCCACCGACGGGATCTACGCCGTGGTGGACGTCAGGCGCTGACCGTCGCCGCCGGGTCGCCGGCGCGCTCGGAGGCGGTGATCCGGCCGTCGCGGATCTGCTCGGCCCAGTGGCAGGCGACGGTGTGCCCCGGCGCGAGCTCGCGCAGCACCGGCACCTCGTCGTCGCAGCGGGTCGCCTGCCGGAACGGGCACCGGGTGTGGAAGCGGCAGCCCGAGGGGGGGGTCGCCGGGCTGGGCAGGTCGCCGGCGAGCAGGATCCGCTCCCGCTGGTCCTCCACCACCGGGTCGGGCACGGGGATCGCCGACATCAGCGAGATCGTGTACGGGTGCAGCGGCTGCTCGTAGAGGTCGTCGCTGGGCGCCTGCTCCACGATCGAGCCCAGGTACATCACGCCGACCGTGTCGCTGATGTGCCGGACGACGGCCAGGTCGTGGGCGATGACGACGTAGGTCAGCCCCAGGCGCTCCTGCAGGTCCTCGAGCAGGTTGATCACCTGCGCCTGCACCGAGACGTCGAGCGCGGAGACCGGCTCGTCGGCCACGACGAGGTCCGGCTCCACGGCCAGCGCCCGGGCGATGCCGATCCGCTGGCGCTGGCCGCCGGAGAACTCGTGCGGGTACTTGGCCGCGGCCGAGGCGGGCAGGCCGACGAGGTCGAGCAGCTCGCGCACCCGGGCGTCGCGGGTGGCCCCGCCGCCGCGGCCGGTGCCGGCCAGGCCGTGCGCCACGAGCGGCTCCACGATGAGGCTCTGCACCGACTGGCGCGGGTCGAGGCTGGCCATCGGGTCCTGGAAGACCATCTGCATCCGCCGCCGCAGCTTCCGCAGCGGCTCGCGGCCCAGCGCCCGCACGTCGGTGCCGTCGAAGACGACCTCCCCCGCGGTCGGCTCGGTCAGGCGCAGCACCGCGCGCCCCAGCGTCGACTTCCCGCACCCGGACTCCCCCACCAGGCCCAGGGTCGTGCCCCGCACGACGTCGAGGTCGACGCCGTCGACGGCCCGCACCGGCGCCCCTCCGCGGCCGAGCAGCCCGCCGCGGCCGGGGTAGTGCACCTGGAGCCCCCGCACCCGCAGCAGGACGTCGTCCCCCGGCGCCGGCCGGGCGGCCACCTGCTCGCTCACCGCGGGCCTCCCTCGTCGTGCTCGTCGTGGTGGTCGTGCTCGTCGTGGTGGTCGTGCTCGTCGTGGTGGTCGTGCTCGTCGCGCTGGTCGTGCGGCACGGGGTGCACGCAGCGCATGAGGTGACCGCCGACGGCGGCCTCCTCGGCGGTCGAGCCGTGGCCCGCGCCCGTGCCCGCCCCGGTGCCGGCGGCCACGGCGGCCCCGGCGCCCGGCTCACCGCCGGGCACCAGGGCGAGGTCGCCGCTGAGGCAGGCGTCGTCCCCGGCGGTGCAGCGCGGGGCGAAGGCGCAGCCGCGCGACCACGGCAGCACGTCGCGCGGCGTGCCCGGGATCGGGGTCAGGCGCTCCTGGCGGGGGCCGTCCAGGCGCGGCACCGAGGCCAGCAGGCCGGCGGTGTAGCGGTGCCGCGGCCGGGCGAACAGCTCCCGCCGCTCGGCCCGCTCGACCACGCGGCCGGAGTACATCACCGTGACGTCGTCGCACACGCCCGCGACCACCCCGAGGTCGTGGGTGATGAGCAGCATCGCCGTGCCCTGCTCGCGCACGAGGTCGCGCAGCAGCTCCACGACCTGGGCCTGGATGGTCACGTCGAGCGCGGTGGTGGGCTCGTCGGCGATGAGCAGGCGCGGGCTGCAGGCCATCGCGATGGCGATCATCACGCGCTGGCGCATCCCACCGGAGAGCTGGTGGGGGAATTCGCGCACCCGCCGGCGCGGGTCGGGGATGCCGACCCGGCCGAGGAGGTCCACCGCCTGCTCCTTCGCGGCGGCGCGCGAGGCCCCGGTGTGCCGGCGCAGCACCTCGGTGATCTGCAGCCCGACCGGCACCACGGGGTTCAGCGACGACATCGGGTCCTGGAAGACCATCGCGACGTCCTTGCCGCGCAGGTCGGCGAGCCGCGAGCGCGGCATGGTCAGCAGGTCCTCGCCGTCGAGCAGGGCCTGGCCGCTGACCTGCGCCCCGCGGCGGGGCAGCAGCCCCGTGACGGCGAGGGAGGTCACCGACTTGCCGCTGCCGGACTCCCCCACGAGGCCCAGCACCTGCCCGGCGCGCACGTCGAAGGAGACGCCGTCCACGGCGTGGACCGGCGCCCGGCCCCGCCGGGTGAAGGTCACCCGCAGGTCGCGCACGGACAGCAGCGGCGGGGCGCCGGCTGCGGGACGGGCCGCGGGGGCCGCCACCGGGATCGCGGTGCTCATCGGCGCCCCTCCAGGTCGGTGCTCATCGGCGCCCCTTCGGGTCGAGGGCCTCGCGCAGTGACTCGCCGAGCAGGGTGAAGCCCAGCGCGGTCACCGCGATGCAGGCGCCGGGCAGCAGCGCCAGGTGGGGGTCGGACTCCAGCCGCGGCTGTGCGCGCACGAGCAGGCGCCCCCACTCGGCCACCGCCGGGTTGGCGTCGCCGAGCCCGAGGTAGGACAGCGCCGCCACCTCGATGATCGCGGTGCCGAGGACGAGGGTCGCCTGGACGATCACCGGCCCCAGGGAGTTGGGCAGCAGGTGGCTCATCACCACCGTGCGGTGGCGCAGCCCGAGGGAGGTGGCGGCCAGCACGTAGTCGGCGGAGCGCTGCGCCAGCATCGAGCCGCGCAGCAGCCGGGCGAAGATCGGCACCTGGGCGACGGCGATGGCG
The DNA here is from genome assembly GCF_058932755.1 of Quadrisphaera sp. DVD1. Taxonomy (NCBI): domain Bacteria; kingdom Bacillati; phylum Actinomycetota; class Actinomycetes; order Kineosporiales; family Kineosporiaceae; genus Quadrisphaera; species Quadrisphaera sp. DVD1. The sequence goes on along the minus strand of NZ_JBZYWI010000011.1, from coordinate 1,575 downwards.
ATCATCACCGACGTGCCGTTCTGCCCGAGGACCGCGGCGATGCTGATCGCCAGCAGCAGGCTGGGGATCGAGAGCATGAGGTCGACCACGCGCATGAGCAGGGTGTCGACCCAGCCGCCGAAGGCGCCGGCGAGGACGCCGAGGACCATCCCGGCGGCCAGCCCCAGCCCGGTGGAGACCACGCCGATGACCAGCGACTGGCGGGCCCCGTAGACGAGCTGGGTCAGCAGGTCGACCCCGGAGGAGTCCAGGCCGAGCGGGTGGCCGGGCGAGGGCCCCGGCACCGAGGACGGCGTCACGCCGCTGCCGGGCATCGAGCGCCCCGGCGCGTAGCCCGCGAGGAGCGGAGCGGCGAGGGCCACGGCGACGAAGAGGACGACGAGCACGGCGCCGGTGATCGCGGCCGGGTCGCGGCGCAGCCGGCGCACGGCGCCGCGCACGAGGCTGACGCCGCCCTCCTCCTCCGCGACGCCGAGCGCGGTCGCGGGCGCCAGGCCGGGGGCGCCGGAGCTGGGCGGGGGCGCGATGGCGGTCACGAGACCCTCACTCTCGGGTCGATGACGCCGTAGAGGACGTCCACGACGAGGTTGACCAGCGCGTAGATCAGCGCGATGAAGAGGATGTAGCCCTGCAGGACGGCGTAGTCGAGCTGGCTGATCGCCGTGAACAGGTAGCTGCCGATCCCGTTGATGGCGAACACCGACTCGGTGAGCACCGCCCCGGACAGGAGCAGCCCGGTCTGCAGGCCGATCGTGGTGACCACCGGCAGCAGCGCGTTGCGCAGCACGTGCCGGGTGCGCACCACCCGCTTCGCCAGCCCCTTGGACTCCGCCGTGCGCACGAAGTCCTCGCCGAGCACCTCGAGCACCGAGGCGCGGGTGATCCGCACGATGATCGCCAGCGGGATGGTGCCCAGCGCCAGGCCGGGCAGGACGAGGTGCACCAGCGCGTCCCAGGCGGCGTCCCACTCGCGGGTCAGCAGGCCGTCCAGGACGTAGAAGTCGGTCACGTGCGTGGCGTCGATGCGCACGTCCTGGCGGCCGTCGGTGGGCAGCCAGCCCAGCCACTGCGCGAAGACGAGCTTGAGCAGGTAGGCGAGGAAGAACACCGGGATCGTCACGCCGAGCAGCGAGCCGCCGACGGTCAGCGCGTCGAGCCAGCGCCCGGCCGAGCGCGCCGCCAGGTAGCCCAGGGGCACCCCGAGCCCGACGGCGAAGACCAGCGCCGCGACGGTGAGCTCGATGGTGGCCGGGAAGCGGGTGAAGAAGCTGGAGACCACCGGCTCGCCGGTGTAGCCCGAGGAGCCCAGGTCGCCGGTGAGCACGCGGCGCAGGTAGATGCCGAACTGCACGAGCAGGGGCTGGTCGAAGCCGTAGAGCGCGTTGACCTGCTCGATGCCGGCCGGCGTCGCGCGCTGGCCCAGCAGCGCCCGCGCCGGGTCGCCCGGCAGGGCCCGGACCCAGGCGAAGAGCAGCACGAGGAGGCCGGCGAGCACCGGCACGACGAGCAGCAGCCGGCGGAGGATGAAGCGGAGCACCCGGTGTGCCTCCTGCGTGCGGTCCGGTCGGGTGGGCG
>NZ_JBZYWI010000109.1:0-10563 GCF_058932755.1 Quadrisphaera sp. DVD1 | reverse complement strand
CCTGGGGGTCCTCGGCGCTCCCGCCGCCTCGGCCCACGACTCGCTGGTGTCCAGCAGCCCCGCGGACGGCGCGGCGCTTCCCGCCCCGCCGGCGAGCGTCGACCTCGTGCTCTCCGAGCCCGCCCAGGCCCTGGGCACCCAGGTGAGCGTCACCGGACCGGACGGCCAGGAGCACGCCGCCGGCGCCGTCCAGCTCGTCGACGCCACGGTGAGCCAGCCGCTCGACGGCGACCTGCCGGCGGGCGACTACTCGGTGGCCTGGCGGGTGACGTCCTCCGACGGGCACCCGATCTCCGGCGAGCTCGGCTTCACCGTGGCCGCGGCGGCGACGGCTCCGGAGTCGACCCCGAGCACCGGCCCGGAGCCGGAGATGACCACGCAGGCGACGCCCGCGCCCTCCGCGAGCCCGGGGGACGCCGCGGACTCCCAGGACGCGGACTCCCAAGACGGGGCCCCGGTGAGCCGGACGATGAGCGCGGTGCTGGCGCTCGTGGCGCTGGGCGCCGTCGTGGCGCTGTTCGTGCTGGCGCGGCGCCGGCAGCCGCCGCAGGACTAGCGGTCGCGCTCGGTCACGCTGCGCGCGAACTCCACGAGCGCCTGCTTGACCGGGCCCTCGGGCAGCGGCGCCAGGACGGCGACGGCGTCGGCCGACCACTGGCGGGCGCGGGCGCGGGCCTCCTCGGTCACCGGGGAGGCCCGCAGCGCGTCGACCGCGGCGGCGAGGGCTGCGTCGGAGGTCAGGTCGCCCTCGAGGACGGCGACGAGGTCGGCGGCGTCGACGTCGCCCTCGGCGGCGCGCTCGCGCGCCAGCAGCACCGGCAGCGTGGCGACGCCCTCGCGCAGGTCGGTGCCCGCGACCTTGCCCGTGCCGGGGTCGCCCTCGCCGCCGGCGCGGGAGAGGTCGAGGACGTCGTCGGCGAGCTGGAACGCGACGCCGACCCGCTCGCCGTAGGCGACGAGCACGTCGACGACCTCGGGGCCGGCCCCGGCGAGCTCGGCGCCGAAGCGCGCGGCGAGGGCGATGAGGGAGCCGGTCTTGTCGCTGAGCACCTGGAGGTGGTGCGCCACCGGGTCCTCGCCGGGCCGCGGGCCGGTGGTCTCGTGCATCTGCCCCAGGCACAGGCGCTCGAACGTCTCGGCCTGCAGGCGCACGACCTCCGGGCCGAGGTCGGCCACGAGGCGCGAGGCGCGGGCGAAGAGCAGGTCGCCGGTGAGGATCGCCACGTCGTTGCCCCACAGCGCGTGGGCGGCGGGAGCGCCGCGGCGCACGGGCGCGGAGTCCATGACGTCGTCGTGGTAGAGGCTCGCGAGGTGGATCAGCTCCACGGCCACGGCCGCGGTGACCACCTGCGGCGCGGCGGCGTCGCCCAGGTGGGAGGTGAGCAGCGTGAGCATGGGGCGCACCCGCTTGCCCCCGGCCAGCACCAGGTGGCGCGAGGTCGTGTCGGCCAGCTCGTCGGTGTGGGCGACGGCCTCGAGGAGGCGGGCCTCGACGACGTCCAGGGACGCGCTGACCGCTTCGGTGAGCGCCGCGTCGACCGTCGGCAGCGCCGCGGACCCCCGGGCCCGGGTGGGCGGAGGCGGCGCCTGGCGCCCCGGCCGGCCGCTCGGCGCGGACACGGCCGCTCCCATCACCACGCCTCCAGGGTAGGCCCCCGCGCTCGGCCCGGTCGGCCGGGCGGGGCCTGGAGCGGGTGCGGTGCGCCACAGTCCACCCGCACGGGTGCGGGCATCAGCCCGCCGGGGCCAGCCTGCTGAGGGTGGCCACGATCCGGTCGGCGACGTCCCCGCCGCGCGGCTCGGCGAGGTTGGCCAGCATCTTCACCACGAGGTGCATGACCAGCCGGTTCGGCAGGCCGAAGCGGACGGCGGCCGCCATCACCGGCGGGTGGCTGATGAGCCGCGCGAAGGTGCGCCCGAGGGTGAAGTAGCCGCCGAGCTCGTCGCGCAGGGCGGCCGGGTAGGCCTGCAGCGCCTCCTCGCGCGCGGCGCCGTCGCTCGCCCGCAGGGCCGCGGCCCCCACCTCGGCGGCCAGGCGGCCGGAGTGCATCGCGTACTCGATGCCCTCGCCGTTGAAGGGGTTGACCATGCCGCCGGCGTCGCCGAGCAGGAGCATCCCCCGGCTGGCGTGCGGGGTGCGGTTGAAGCCCATCGGCAGCGCGGCGCTGCGCACCGGCCCCACCTGGTGCTCCTCGTCGAGGTGCCACTCCGGCGGGACCGTGGCCAGCCACGCCCGCAGCAGCGCCTTGAGGTCGACCGGCTCGCGCGAGTCGATGACGCCGAGGCCCACGTTCGCCGTCCCGTCGCCGAGCCCGAAGATCCAGCCGTAGCCGGGCAGCAGCGGCGAGCGGCGCGGCTCGCCCGCCCACAGCTCCAGCCAGCTCTCCATCCACGGGTCGTCCGAGCGCGGGGTGGTGAAGTAGGCGCGGGCGGCCACCCCCAGCGGGCGGTCGGTGCGCCGCTCGATGCCGAGCGCGAGCGCCATCCGGGCCGAGACGCCGTCGGCCGCCAGCACCAGCGGGGCCCGGACGACGGCCTCGGCGCCGGCCCGGCGCCCGCGCTCGTCGACCGGGCGCACGGTGACGCCGACCACGCGCCCGCTGCCCTCGTCGAGCACCGGGGCGACCGCCGCGGTCCGCTCCGCGAGGCGGGCGCCGCGGGCCTGGGCGTGGCGGGCGAGCACCTCGTCGAAGTCCGCGCGGGTGCGCACGAGGCCGTGGTCGGGGAAGCCGGACAGCGAGGGCCAGGGGATCTCGTAGGAGCGGCCGCCGCCGACCAGGCGCAGCCCGCGGGTGCGCGCCCAGCCGTCGTCGGTGCCCGTCGGCAGGCCCAGGTGCTCCAGCTCGCGCACCGCCCGGGGGGTCAGGCCGTCGCCGCACACCTTGTCGCGCGGGAAGGCGCTCTTCTCGACGAGCAGCACGTCCAGCCCCGCGCCGGCCAGGTACGCGGCGGCGGTCGAGCCGGCCGGTCCCGCGCCGACGACGACGACGTCGGCGCGCTCGGGCGGGCTCAAGAGGGGCGGACGCCGCGGTGCAGCGCCACGATCCCGCCGGTGAGGTCCTTCCACTCCACCTGCGACCAGCCCGCCCCGCCCAGCCACGCCGCCAGGCCGCCCTGGTCGGGCCAGGCGCGGATGGACTCGGCGAGGTAGACGTAGGCCTCGGGGTTGGTCGCCACCCGGCGGGCGATGACCGGCAGGGCCCGCATGAGGTACTCGGTGTAGACCGTGCGGAAGGCCGGCAGCGTCGGCCGCGAGAACTCGCACACCACCACGCGCCCGCCGGGGCGGGTCACCCGCAGCAGCTCGGCGAGGGCGCGCTGGGGCTCGACGACGTTGCGCAGGCCGAAGGAGATCGTCACGGCGTCGAAGGAGGCGTCGGCGAACGGCAGCGCGACGGCGTCACCGGCGACGAAGGGGATGTCGGGGCGCCGGGCCGCGCCGACGGCGAGCATGCCGCGGGAGAAGTCGCAGGCCACGGCGTTCGCGCCGAGGTCGGCGAAGGGCTCGGTGGAGGTGCCGGTGCCGGCCGCGAGGTCGAGCACCCGCTCGCCCGGGCGCAGGTCGAGGGCGCGCACCACGGCCCGGCGCCAGGCGCGGTCCTGGCGCAGCGACAGGACGGTGTTCGTGCGGTCGTAGTTGCGGGCCACGCCGTCGAACATGGCGGCGACCTGGGAGGGCTGCTTGGCGAGGTCGGCGCGGGTCACGCGCCCATCCTCCCACCGGCGCCGCTCACGCCCAGGGGTCGGGCGCCGCGCGGCAGCACGGCGGGACGTGATCGCCGTACCCTCCACCCCGTGAGCACCGACGCCCAGCCCTCGACCAGCAGTGCCGTGGACGCCGTCCGCGAGGTCGCCGCCGCCGCCGCCGCGGCCAGCACCGCCCTGCGCACCGCGCCGGACGAGCAGGTCTCCTCCGCGCTCGCCTCCGCCGCCTCGCGGGTCATCGCCTCCGCCGACGCGGTGCTCGCCGCGAACGCGGAGGACGTCGCCGCCGCCGAGGCCTCCGGGATGTCGGCGGGCCTGCTCGACCGCCTGCGCCTGACCCCGGAGCGGGTGCGCGGCGCCGCCCAGCAGCTGACCGAGCTCGCCGTGACGCCCACCCCGCCGCGCCTGCGCCCCGTGCGCGCGCTGCCGGACGGCTCGCGGGTCTTCGAGCGCCGGGTGCCGGTCGGCGTCATCGGCGCCACCTACGAGGCCCGCCCGGCCGTCACCCTCGACGTCGCCGGGCAGGTGCTGCGCGCCCGCAGCGCCGCGGTGCTGCGCACCGGCTCCGCCGCCCTGCGCACCTCCGCGGTGCTCGTCGACGAGGTGCTGGCCCCGGCCCTGGACGAGGTGGGCCTGCCCACCGGCGCCGTGGGCCTGGTGCGCGAGCCCGGGCACGCCTCGGCCGAGGCGCTGGTGAGCCAGCCCGACCTGCTGCCGCTGGTCATCGTCCGCGGCAGCGGCGAGACCACCCGCCACCTGGCCCGCCTCGGCGCCACGGCCGGCGTCCGGGTGCTGGCCCACGCCGACGGCGGCGGCGTCCTCTACGCCGACGCCTCCGCCGACGTCGAGGTGCTCCGCGGGCTGCTGCGCGCCGGCGTCGACCGGCTGGGCGTCTGCAACCGGCTCAACCTGCTGCTCGTGCACTCCAGCCGGTGGGAGGAGCTGACCGCGCTGGCCACCGCCGAGCTGGGCGAGCTGGGCGTGACCACGGCGCTGCCCCCGCACGCGACGCGGCTGGGCCACGAGTGGGCCCTGGACTCCGGGCACGAGGCGACCGTCACCGTCGCGCCCGTCGACGGCCCGGCCCAGGCCGCGGCGCTCGCCGGGGCGGAGACGAGCGGGATCGCCGCCACCGTGTGCGCCGCGGACGCCGGGGCGGCCTCGGAGTTCCTCGGCGCCTGGGGCGGCACGGGCGGGTTCTGGAACACGAGCACCCGCCTCCTCGACGGCTACCGCCTGCTGGGTGTGCCCGAGACGGGGATCAGCGTCGACCAGGTGCCCGGCCCGCGTGGCCCGGTGACCTTCCACGACCTGGCCCTGCGCCAGTTCGTCGTCCTGCCCCCCGACGGCGCCCCGGTGGCCGCCGCCCTGCAGCGGTGACGGCGGGCGCCCGCGAGGCGCCCGGCGGCCCCACCTACCCTGGACGGCGATGAGCACCGCCCTGCTCGGCCCCCAGCCCCGCCGCCCGCTGGACGCCGCGCTGCACAGCACCACCGTCGCGGTGGCCGACCCGGGCCCCCTGCTCGACCTGCTGCCCGGCGACGCCGCCACCCCCGGCGCCCCGATGGCGTGGGTGCGCCGCGGGGAGGGCCTGGTCGGCTGGGGCGAGGCCGCGCGCGTGGAGGTCGCCGGCGCCGACCGCTTCGCCCGCGCCGACGCCGCCTGGCGCGACCTGCTCGCCGGTGCCGTGATCAGCGACGCCGTCCGCCTCCCCGGCACCGGGCCGGTGGCCTTCACCTCGCTGAGCTTCGCCGACGACTCCGCCGCGGGCGGCGTGCTGCTCGTGCCGGCCGTCGTCCTGGGCCACCGCGGCGGCACCTGGTGGCTGACGACCACGACGCTCGGGCCCGACGGCCCTGCCGACCCGTCGGCGGTGGCGCCGGCCGACGTCCCGGCCTGCCCCGGCGAGATCACCTACGGCGACGGCGCGCTGAGCGGGCCGCAGTGGGCGAGCGCCGTGGCCGGGGCCGTGCGGCGCATCCAGGCCGGCGAGCTCGACAAGGTCGTCCTGGCCCGCGACCTCGAGGCCCGCGCGGAGCGGCCGGTCGACGTCCGCTGGCTCCTGGGCCGCCTCGCCGCCGCCTACCCCTCGTGCTGGTCCTTCGCCGTGGACGGGCTCGTCGGGGCCACCCCCGAGATGCTCGTGCGCCGCGAGCGCGGGCTGGTGCACTCGCGGGTGCTCGCCGGCACGATCCGGCGCACCGGCGACGACGACCGCGACGCCGCCCTGGCCGGCTCGCTGTCGCGCTCGGGCAAGGACCTCGAGGAGCACTCCTACGCGGTGGCCTCGGTGGTCTCGGCGCTCGCCGCGCACTGCGCCACCACGACAGCCCCGGACGCGCCGTTCGTGCTGCACCTGCCCAACGTCATGCACCTCGCCAGCGACATCACCGGCGTCCTGGACCGCTCCGGCGCCGGTTCGCCGTCCGTGGTCGCCCTCGCCGAGGCGCTCCACCCCACCGCCGCGGTCTGCGGCACGCCCACCGCCGCGGCGTCCGCGATGATCGCGGAGCTGGAGGGCATGGACCGCGACCGCTACGCCGGCCCGGTGGGCTGGGTGGACGCCACCGGCGACGGGGAGATGGGGCTGGCGCTGCGCTGCGCCCGCGTCGACGCCGACGACCCCCGGCGGGTGCGGCTGTTCGCCGGCTGCGGGGTCGTCGCCGGGTCGGTGCCGCTGGCCGAGCTGGCCGAGTCCGACGCCAAGCTGGTGCCGGTGCGCGACGCGCTCGCCGGCGACTGAACGGAGGAGACCCGTGCGCGCGCTGACGAGGGTGGCCGACCTGGTGGGCCGGTGGTTCGCGCTGTTCGTGGTGCTCGGCCTCGTGCTGGGGCTCGTGGCGCCCGACACGACGGCGAGCGCCGCGCCCCGGGTGCCGCTCCTGCTGGGCGTGATCATGTTCGGGATGGGCCTGACGCTCAGCGCGAGCGACTTCGCCGTCGTGCTGCGCCGCCCCGCTGCGGTCCTGACCGGGGTGGCCGCCCAGTACACGGTGATGCCGCTGCTGGGCTGGGGCGTGGGCCACGCGCTGGGCCTGTCGCCCGAGCTGGTCCTCGGCATGGTGCTGGTCGGTGCGGCCCCCGGCGGGACGGCGTCCAACGTCATCGTCTACCTGGCCCGCGGCAACGTGGCGCTGTCGGTGGCGATGACGACCATCTCCACCCTGCTCGCGCCCGTGCTGACCCCGCTGCTGATCCTCTGGCTCGCCGGCTCGCTGCTGCCGGTCGACCCCGGCGCCCTGCTGACCTCGATCGTCCAGGTGGTCCTGCTGCCGGTGGTGGGCGGGGCGCTGGTGCGCGCGCTCCTGCCCGGGCCGGTGCGCGCGGTGCTGCCGCTGCTGCCGCTGGTCTCCGTGCTCGGCATCCTCGCGGTGGTGGCCGCGGTGGTGGGCGCCAACGCCGACGCCGTGCGCAGCACCGGGCTCCTGGTGCTGCTGGCCGTGGTGCTCCACAACGGCCTCGGCCTGGCGCTCGGCTACGCGATCGGGCGGTTCACCGGCCTGGACGAGGGAGCCCGGCGCGCGGTGAGCATCGAGGTCGGGATGCAGAACTCGGGGCTGGCCGCGTCGCTGGCCACGGTGCACTTCTCCCCGGTCAGCGCCCTGCCCGCGGCGCTGTTCTCCGTCTGGCACAACCTCAGCGGCTCGGCGCTGGCCTCGCTGTGGGCGCGCCGTCCCGCCACCGACCCCGCGCCGGTGGAGGCGCCCACGGCCTCCTGAGCCGGGGCGGGGGCGCGGCCGCTAGCCTCGCCGCCACAGGGCGCGCCGGCGCGCCCCAGGGGAGGAGACCCAATGAGGGCCGTGCAGTTCACCGGACCCGGCCAGGTCGAGGTCGTCGACGTCCCCGACCCCGTGCCCGGGCCGCGCGAGGTGGTCGTCGCGCCCGCGGCGGTCGGCCTCTGCGGCACCGACCTGCACATCCTCGACGGCGACCTCGCCCGCGGCTGGCCGACCGTGCCCGGGCACGAGTTCGCGGGCGAGGTGGTCGCCGTCGGCACCGAGGTCGCCGACCTGGGGTACGCCGTCGCGGTGGGCGACCAGGTCGCCGTCGACCCCTCCCTGTACTGCGGCGAGTGCTACTACTGCCGCCGCGCGCGCGGCAACCAGTGCGAGCGGTGGGGCTCCCTCGGGGTCACGGCCCCCGGCGCGGCGGCGCAGCTGGTGGCCGCCCCCGCCGCGGGCTGCGTGCGCCTGCCCGGCCACGTCGACCCCGCGACGGCCGCGCTCGTCGAGCCCCTGGCGTGCGCCGTGCGCGGCTACGACGTGCTGCGGGCCGAGGTCGCCGCGCACGTGCTCATCTACGGCGCCGGGACGATGGGCCTGATGATGCTCGAGCTCGCCAAGCGCACGGGCGCCGCGAGCGTGACGGTCACCGACGTCAACCCGGCCAAGCTGGCGGGGGCCGCGGAGCTCGGCTGCACCGCGGCGGTCGCCAGCCCGGACGACGCGCCCCGCGAGCGCGGCTGGGACGTCGTCATCGACTGCACGGGAGCGGTCCCCGCCATCGAGGACGGCCTGGGCCGGGTCGGGCGCGGGGGCGCCTTCCTCCAGTTCGGCGTCTCGCCGCGGCAGGCGACCGCCCGGTTCAGCCCCTACCGGATCTACCACGAGGAGATCCGCGTCCTCGGGTCGATGGCGGTGCTGCACAGCTTCGAGCGGGCCGCGGACCTCTTCGCGGCCGGCGTCCTGGACCCCGCCGCCTTCATCACCCACCGGTACCCCCTCGAGGAGTACGGCCGGGCCCTGGCGACCTTCCGCGAGGGATCCGGGCGCAAGGTGCTGGTGCTGCCCGGCTCCTGAGACCCGCTCAGCCGGCCGCGGCCACCGCCGCGGCGATCCGGGCGTGCAGGTCGCGCAGGCCCGTGCGGTCGGTGCGCACCTCCACCACCGAGCGGCCCAGGACGCCGTCCGCGAGCGCCGCCCGCAGCGACGCCAGGTCGTCGGCCCGGCGGTGCGGGACGCGCAGCGCCGCGGCCAGGGCGCCCAGGTCGGCGCCGTGGGGCGTGCCGAAGAGGCGCTCGAACGTCGCGGCGCGCTCGGGCTCGCCGTGCTCCAGGCCGGTGAAGATGCCGCCGCCGTCGTCGTTGACGACGACGGCCTGCAGGTCCGGCTCGGGCTCCCCCGGCGGCAGGAGGAGGCCGTTGGCGTCGTGGAGCAGGGCCAGGTCGCCGACGAGCACCCGCACCGGCGCGCGGGCGGCCAGCGCGACCCCGGCCGCGGTCGAGAGCGTGCCGTCGATGCCGGCCAGGCCGCGGTTGGCGAGCACGGCCGGTCCTGCACCGGGCCAGGGGCGCGCGGCGAGGTCGAGGTCGCGCACGGGGTTGGACGCCGCGGCCACCAGGTGCTCGCGCCCGCCGAGCGCCGCGGCGACCTCCCGGGCCACCAGCGGCCCGCTCATCCGGCCCGCGGCGGCCTCGGCGTCGAGCACGGCGTCGACGGCCTCCGCAGCGGCCGCACCGGCCCGCTGCCACGCCGCGAGCCACGCGCCGCCCCCGGCCGCCGCCCCTCCCCCGTGATCACGGGATCCCGCCACCCCGGCCGGCGCCAGCACCCGGCGCACGGGGAACGGCGGCGCGGGGTCGTCGCCGTGGCGCACCACCTGCACGACCTCGACGTCGGCCCGGGCCAGCAGCCGCGCCACCGGGCGGGACAGCGTCGGGCGCCCGAGCACCACCGCGCGGCGCACCGCCCCGCCCAGCGCGGCCTGCGCGAGCAGCAGCCGGTACGGCCCGACGGCGTTGGGGCCGCTGCGCGCTCCGGAGCTCGGCTCGGCCAGGAGCGGCCAGCCGCGGGCCTCCGCGAGCGCCCGGGCGGCCGGGCCCGCGCCGTCCCCGGCGACCACCACGGTCTCGTCGGGCCCCGGGCCCACCAGAGCTGTCAGAACCACGGCGCGCTCCAGCGCGTCCTCGTGCTGACGCTCCAGGGGCTGAGGAGCGGGGGCGGGCGCGCTGGGGGCGTCGTCGGGCACGAGCGGGTCGTCGAAGGCGAGGTCGACGTGCACGGGGCCGGGGCGGGCGCGCTCGTCGCCGCGGGCGGCGCGCACGGCGTCCGCGACGCCGGCCCGCCACGTCGTGGCCACCTGCGCCAGGCGCTCGCCCGGGCCCGGCACGGCGAGGTCGAGCCCGCAGCGCACGGCGGCGCCGAACAGGCCCGCCTGCAGCGCCGTGGTCTGGTTGGCCCAGCTGCCGCGCAGGGCGTGCGGGCGGTCGGCGGTGAGCACGAGCAGCGGCACCCCCGCCTCGGCGGCCTCGAGCACCGCGGGGTGCAGGTTCGCCACCGCCGTGCCGGACGTCGTCACCACCGCCGCGGGCGAGCCCGCCCGCCCCATCCCCAGCGCGGTGAACGCCGCGGCCCGCTCGTCGTGGCGCACGTGCAGGCGCAGGCGCCCCGCGGCGTCGGCGGCGTGCAGGGCGTAGGCCAGCGGCGCGGAGCGCGACCCGGGGCACAGCACGACCTCGCGGACGCCGCCGGCCACGAGCTCGGCGACCACGGCCCGGGCCAGGAGGGTCGAGGGGTTCACCGGGTCATCGTCCCCCGGCGAGCACCGCGTGGCAGCGGGCCACCCGGTCCAGCCACCACTGCCGGCGCTGCGCCGGGACGCCGGCCGAGGCCTCGGCCAGCCGGGCGGGGTCCGGGGCGACCGCCCCGACGGGCAGCGACCCGCCGACCAGCGGCAGGGGCGCGGCGACGTCCGCGGCGAGCAGCCCCCCGGTGCCCAGGCCGCACGCCGACGGCTCCTGCGGCAGCGCCGCGGCAGCGGCCAGGCCGGCCGCGATCCCGACCGCGGTGTCCAGGGCGCTGGAGACGACGACCGGCAGGCCGTGGCGCTCGCGCAGCACCGCCGCGAGCGCCAGCACCG
>NZ_JBZYWI010000108.1:0-10579 GCF_058932755.1 Quadrisphaera sp. DVD1 | reverse complement strand
GCGCCGCGCGCGGACGCGCGCCGGTGCCGCCAGCCACTCGCCGAGGGTGACGCCCGCGGCGAGCGCCAGGGCCACGCCGAGCGCCTCGACCAGCGGCCCGAGCCCGGCGGCCGGGCTGACCGTGGTCATGACGAAGATGGCGCGGTAGATCGCCAGGCCCGGCAGCAGCGGCACGATCGCGCAGGTGGCCACGACCACGGGCGGGGCCGACAGCCGCGGCCCGAGCCGCTGGGCGAGGACGCCGATGACCAGGGCCGCCCCGGCGCTGGCCACGCCGGGGCCGGTGCCGATGACCTCCAGGCCCACGAGCACGGCCCAGCCGATGCCGCCGGTGAGGGCGGCGAGGACGGCGGCGCGCCGCCCGGCGTGCCCGGAGACCGCCCAGGCGCCGCTCGCGACCGCCGCCGCGGCCGCGGCCACGGGCAGGGCGTGGGCGGGCGGTGCCGGGGTGAGCAGGGGCAGGTCGAGGCCCCAGCGCTGGGCGAGGTCGAGCACCCCGGCGATCCCCACGACGATCCCGGTGGTCATGAGCACGGTCTCGAAGGTGCGGGCGGACGCCGTGACGTAGTAGCCGCCGATGGCGTCCTCCACCGACCCGACGAGGGACAGGCCCGCCAGCAGCACGACGATGCCCGAGCCGACGACGAGGGAGGGGGAGAGGGCGAGGACCTCCGGGAGCCACGGCTCGGCCAGGAGCAGGCCGACCGCCACCAGGGTGGCCAGCGCGGCGCCCGCGGCCTGGGTGAAGAAGGGCGGCAGCCGGCTGGCCGCCCCGACCGCGAGCACGCCCTGCACCGCGGCGGTGGTCAGGGCCGCGACGACCGCCACCGCCGCGCTCCCGCCGAGCAGCACGGCCACCGCCGCGGCGAGCACCGCGGCCGCGGCGCGGGCGGTCAGCGGGTGGTAGAGCCGCGGGCGGGCCAGCGCCTCGCGCAGGCGCCGCTCGACCTCGGGCACCGGCAGCCCGTCGGCGGTGCTCGCCAGGGCGTAGAGGTGCGCCAGGCGCCCGTAGTCGGTCTCGCGCTCGGGCACGGTGCGCAGCACGGTCAGCGGCGTGCCGTCCTCGCGGATGGTCGAGATCGTCACCGACGTGAAGGTGACGTCGACCTGGCAGGTGGCCAGCCCGCCGCGGTGGGCGACGCCGACCGTGGTGCTCGTGACGTCGGCCGCCGAGGCGCCGCTGGACAGCAGCGCCTCGGCCAGGCGCACGAGCACCTGGAGGAGCTGGGTGGCCTGCGCCTCCGGCAGGCCCCCCTGGACGCGCTGCTGCTGGCGCCGGTCCCCGGCGCGGGAGGACCCGACCACCCGCGCGACGCTACCCGCGCGCGGCTCCCGCCGGGCCGGGTCCGCCGGGTGCGCGCACCGGCAGCGGCAGCACGCCGCCGCGCTCGACGGCGGCCAGCCTGTCGCCCAGCCCCCGGCGCTCCATCGCCGCCGTGAAGTCGGCCAGCCCGGACCGGAAGACGCCGTAGTCGTCGAGGTGGATCGGCACCGCGGTCCCCGGGCGCACGAGCTCGACGAGGTCGGCGCCGGCCTCGCCGTCCATCGTCACCACGAGCCCGCCGGGCAGGGTGGTGCCGCCCAGGTGCAGGACGCCGACGTCGATCGAGGGCCACCGGCGGGCGATCGCGCCGAGCCCGTCGAAGAGCAGGGTGTCGCCGGTGACGTAGACGCGCAGCACCAGCTCGGCACCCGCCCCCCGGTCCTCGCGGAACTCGAGCATGCTGCCCATCACCGGGGGCAGCAGGAAGCGCAGCGGTCCGGGCGCGTGCCGGCCCGGCAGCGCGGTGACGGTCAGGGTCGCCGAGCCGCGCCGCAGCTGGTGCACCTCCCAGGGGTCCAGGCCCACCGCGCCGGTGAAGCCCTGCGGGCGCAGCCGCCGGCGGGCGTGCTTCGTCGTCACCACCGGCAGGTCGTGGTCCAGGCCGCGCCGGGCCTCGCGGTCCCAGTGGTCGCCGTGGGCGTGGGAGAGCACGACGGCGTCCAGGGCGGGCAGCTGGTCCACCGACAGCGCCGGCTCGGTCAGGCGCTTGGAGCTCAGCCCGTACCCGAGGTAGGCGCGCTGGCCCTGGTGGAGGAAGTTCGGGTCGGTGAGCACGGTGAAGCCGCAGCAGCGGAGCAGCGTGGTCGCCGTCCCGACGAACTGCAGCGAGGCGCCGTCCGGCGAGCCGGGGACCGAGCCGGGGACCGAGCTGGGGCCCGTGGGGGCGGGGGTGGCCATGCGGGCCCCTACCCAGCGCGCCCGCCTAGACTCACCCCCCATGCCCGCCATCCCCCGCGAACAGGTCGCGCACCTGGCCCGGCTCGCCCGGATCGACGTGACCGAGCCCGAGCTCGACCGCTTCGCCGACCAGCTCGGGGCGATCGTCGACGCCGTCGCGTCCGTCTCCGCAGCCGTCGCCCGCGACGAGGCCGCCACCGGCCTGCCCGTGCCCGCGACCTCGCACCCGATCCCGCTGCGCAACGTCACCCGGCCCGACGTCGTCGTGCCGACCCTCACCGCCGAGGAGGCGCTCGCGGGCGCCCCGGCGGCCGAGGACGGCCGCTTCCTCGTCCCGCGGATCCTCGGGGAGGAGGCGTGAGCGACGTGAACCCGCTCATCCGCGCCGACGCCTCGGCGATGGCGCAGCTGCTCGCCGCCGGTGAGGTCTCCTCCGTGGAGCTGACCCAGGCCCACCTGGACCGGATCGCCGAGGTCGACGGCCCCGCCGCGACCGGCGTCCACGCCTTCCTCCACGTCGCCGCCGACCGCGCCCTGGACGCCGCCCGCGCGGTGGACGCCGCCCGCGCGGCGGGGGAGGAGCTCGGCCCGCTGGCCGGCGTCCCGATCGGCGTCAAGGACGTCATGGTCACCCGCGGCCTGCCCACCACCGCGGGCTCGCGGATGCTCGCCGGCTGGGTGCCGCCCTACGACGCGACCGTGGTGCGCAGGCTCCGCGAGGCCGGCCTCGTGACGCTCGGCAAGACGAACATGGACGAGTTCGCGATGGGCTCGAGCACCGAGCACTCCGCGTTCGGCCCCACCCGCAACCCCTGGGACGCCACGCGGATCCCCGGCGGCTCCGGCGGCGGCTC
Source organism: Quadrisphaera sp. DVD1 (assembly GCF_058932755.1). Taxonomy (NCBI): domain Bacteria; kingdom Bacillati; phylum Actinomycetota; class Actinomycetes; order Kineosporiales; family Kineosporiaceae; genus Quadrisphaera; species Quadrisphaera sp. DVD1. The sequence goes on along the minus strand of NZ_JBZYWI010000108.1, from coordinate 7,504 downwards.
CTCCGCGGCGCTCGCGGCGTTCGAGGCCCCGCTGACCACGGGCACCGACACCGGCGGCTCGATCCGCCAGCCCGCCGCGGTCACCGGCACGGTCGGGGTCAAGCCGACCTACGGCGGCGTCTCGCGCTACGGCCTCATCGCGCTGGCCAGCAGCCTGGACCAGGGCGGCCCGTGCGCGCGCACCGTGCTCGACACCGCGCTGCTGCACGAGGTGATGGCCGGGCACGACCCGCTGGACTCCACCTCCCTGGACCTGCCCGTGCCGCCGGTCGTGGCCGCGGCCCGCGAGGGCGCTCGCGGCGACCTGACCGGCGTGCGCGTCGGCGTCGTCCGCGAGCTGGACGGCGAGGGCTACCAGGCCGGCGTCCGCGCCCGCTTCGCCGAGGCGCTGGCCGAGCTCGAGGCCGCCGGCGCCGAGGTCGTCGAGGTGAGCGTCCCCAGCGTCGAGCACGCCCTGGGCGCCTACTACCTCATCCTGCCCAGCGAGGCGAGCAGCAACCTGGCCCGCTTCGACGGCATGCGCTACGGCCTGCGGGTCGTGCCGGACGGCGACGACGTCACGGCGGAGCAGGTCATGGCCGCCACCCGCGCCGCCGGGTTCGGCGACGAGGCCAAGCGCCGGATCATCCTGGGCACCTACGCGCTGTCCTCGGGCTACTACGACGCCTACTACGGCAGCGCGCAGAAGGTCCGCACCCTGGTCCAGCGCGACTTCGCCGCGGCGTTCGCGCAGGTCGACGTGCTCGTCTCCCCGACCGCGCCGACCACGGCGTTCCGGCTGGGGGAGAAGCTCGACGACCCCCTCGCCATGTACCTCAACGACGTCGCCACCATCCCGGCCAACCTCGCCGGCATCCCCGGCATGTCGCTGCCGGTGGGCCTGGCCGACGAGGACGGCCTGCCGGTCGGGCTCCAGGTGCTGGCCCCGGCGATGGCCGACGACCGCCTCTACCGGGTGGGCGCCGCCCTGGAGGCGCGCCTGCTGCACGCCTGGGGCGCACCGCTGCTCGACCGCATCCCCACCTGGCGCCCCGCAGCCGAGGAGCTGTCCGCATGAGCACCCCCACCCCTGCGCTCGTCGACTACGACGACGCCGTCGCGCGCTTCGACCCGGTGATCGGGCTCGAGGTGCACGTGGAGCTCAACACGGCCACGAAGATGTTCTCGAGCTCGGCGACGGAGTTCGGCGCCCCGCCGAACACCCAGGTCGACCCGGTCAGCCTCGGGCTGCCCGGGGCGCTGCCGGTGCTCAACGCCGCCGCGGTGGAGTCCGCCGTGCGGATCGGGCTGGCGCTGAACTGCACGATCGCCGCCGAGTGCCGGTTCGCCCGGAAGAACTACTTCTACCCGGACATGCCGAAGAACTTCCAGACCAGCCAGTACGACGAGCCGATCGCCTACGACGGCTGGCTCGACGTCGAGGTGCCGGCCTCCGAGGACGGCACGCGGCCCCCCTTCACCTACCGCGTCGAGATCGAGCGCGCGCACATGGAGGAGGACACCGGCAAGTCGCTGCACGTGGGCGGGGCCACCGGCCGCATCCACGGCGCCGAGCACTCCCTCGTCGACTACAACCGCGCCGGCATCCCGCTCATCGAGATCGTCACCCGGCCGCTGGTCGGCACCGGCGAGCGCGCCGGTGAGGTGGCGCGCGCCTACGTGGCGGTCCTGCGCGACCTGCTGCGCGGCCTGGGCGTCTCCGACGTGAAGATGGAGCAGGGCTCGATGCGCTGCGACGTCAACCTCTCCCTGCGCGAGACCCCGGACTCCCCGCTGGGCACCCGCACCGAGACCAAGAACGTCAACTCGCTGCGCTCGGTCGAGCGCGCCGTGCGCTACGAGGTCAGCCGCCAGGCCGCCGTCCTGCTGGCCGGCGACCGCGTGGTGCAGGAGACCCGGCACTGGCACGAGGACACCGGCCTGACCACCTCGGGCCGGGTGAAGTCCGACGCCGAGGACTACCGCTACTTCCCCGAGCCGGACCTCGTGCCGGTCGCCCCGGACCCGGCGTGGGTGGAGTCGCTGCGCGCCTCGCTGCCCGAGCCGCCCGCGACCCGGCGCCGCCGGCTGCAGGAGGCCTGGGGCCTGACCGACCTGGACATGCGCGACGTCCTCAACGCCGGCGCGCTGGACCTCGTCGAGGCGACGACGGCGGCGGGGGCCTCGGCCGCCAGCGCCCGCAAGTGGTGGACCGGCGAGCTGTCCCGCCACGCGAAGGCGGCCGGCGGCGAGCTGGCCGACCTGCCGGTCACCCCGCACGACGTCGCGGAGCTGCAGGCGCTGGTCGAGGGCGGCAGGCTCAACGACAAGCTCGCCCGCCAGGTGCTCGAGGCCGTGCTGGCCGGCGAGGGCTCGCCCGCCCACGTCGTCGAGGCGCGCGGGCTCGGCGTGGTCAGCGACGAGGGAGCCCTGCTCGCCGCGGTGGACGACGCGCTGGCCGCCTCGCCCGACGTCGCGGAGAAGATCCGCTCGGGGAAGGTCGCCGCGGCGGGCGCCGTGGTCGGCATGGTCATGAAGGCGACCCGCGGGCAGGCGGACGCCGCCCGGGTGCGCGAGCTGGTCCTCGAGCGGGTCGGCGCCCCGTCCTGAGCGGGCGGCTGCCGCCGCGTCACTGAGCGTGACCGGCGGCAGCCATCTGCGACGAAGCGCCGTTTCCGGGCGGGCGCGCGTGCCACCCTGCGAGGGCTCGGACCGCCCGCTGCCGGAAGGCTGGTGCCCCCATCTCTCGACGTGACCCGTTCGCCCCCGTGGCGAGCGACGCGACCGCCCGCTCCCTCCGCGAGGAGAGCGCGGCCGGGCCGACGCCCTACTCGGTGCCCGTCGCCGGCGCCGCCGGGCCGGTGACCCGCTACACCGACGGGGTCGAGCGCACGAACCTGGGCTCGAACAACTACCTGGGCCTGACCACCGACCCGCGCGTGGTCGAGGCGGCGCGGGCCGCGCTGGAGCTCTACGGCACCGGAGCGTCGGGCTCGCGCGTGCTCAACGGCACCTCGGGCCTCCACCTCGCGCTGGAGGACGAGCTCGCGGACTTCTACGGCGTCGAGGCGGCCGTGGTGACCTCCAGCGGGTTCACCGCCAACCTCGCCCTGCTCTCGGCCGTCGGCGGGCCGGGGGACGCCGTCCTCGTCGACGCGCACGCGCACGCGTCGATCCAGGCCGGCGCCGCGGCCTCGCGGGCGCAGGTGCTGCGCTGGGGCCACAACGACCTCGCCTCGCTGCGCTCGCGCCTGGAGCGCGTCGACGCCCGCGCCGGGGTCGTCGTCGTGGCCGACGGCGTGTACTCGATGCAGGGGGAGACCGCGCCGCTGGCCGGTCTCGTGGCGGTGTGCGCGGAGGCCGGTGCGCGGCTCGTCGTCGACGAGGCGCACGGCATCGGCGTGCTCGGGGCCACCGGCCGCGGCGCCGCCGAGGCGGCCGGCGTCCTGGGCGACGTCGACGCCGTGACGATCACCATGAGCAAGTCGCTGGGCTCCTGCGGCGGCGCGGTCCTGACCAGCGCGGCCCTGGCCGAGGGCCTGCGCACCCGGGCCGTGCCCTACGTCTTCGCCGCCGCCAACGTGCCGGCCTCGGTGGGCGCGTCGCTGGCGGCCCTGCGGGTGCTGCGCGCCGAGCCCGAGCGCGTCGCCCGGGTGCGGGCGCTCAGCGCCCTGCTGCGCCGCGAGCTGGCGCGCTGCGGCGTGCCGGTGCTGCCGGGGGAGGGCGCCGTCGTCGCGGTCCCGGTCGGGGACGACGAGCGGGTGCTGCACGCGTGGCGCGCGGTCTTCGACGCGGGCGTCTACGTCAACGCCGCCATCCACCCCGCGGTGCCCCGCGACCAGGGGGTGCTGCGGCTGTCGGTGATGGCCACCCACACCGAGGAGCAGCTCGAGCGGGCGGTGGGCGTGGTCGCCGCGGCGCGCGTCCCCGAGGCCCCGGTGCGGCCCTCGGTGGTGCAGCTGCCCGCCGACGCCGACCTCCACGTCGACCTCCACGCCGACCGGCGCCCGGCGCCGCTGGTGCTGCCGGCCCAGCACCGTCCGCCGGCGGCCGCCGCGGCCGCGAGGGCGGCCGGGCCCGCCTGAGCCGACCGGGGCGCGCTCGCGCCGAGGGGTTCAGGAGGCGCGCCGGGGCGCCGACGAGAAGGGCGTGTCCTCCGCCCTGCCGCCCGTGACCCCGCCTCGTCGCGCCCTCGGCCCGGCCGTGATCGGCGGCGCGGTGACAGCCGCCGCGACGGTGGCGCTCGGGGTGTCGGGCTCCGCGTGGGCCTTCCCCGTCGGCGCCCTGCTCTCGGGCCTGCTGGCGCTGGCCGGCGGGGTGGTGCTCGTCGCGCGCGCCCGGGGCGCCGGCGACCGAGCCCGCTTCCAGGCCGTCTTCGGCACCGGGGTGGTGATGTGGGGCGTCGGCCAGCTGATGATCGCGGCCACCGCCCTCGCCGCGCCGGGCTCGCCGCAGGTCTCGACCGCCGGGGACGTCGTCTGCACGGCGGCGGCACCGCTCGCGCTCGTCGGCATCGCGGCCTTCCCCCGCGGCCGCGGCCGCGGCCCCGCCGGCCGCCGGCGGCGGCTGGCCATGGACGGTCTCGTCCTGGCCGTCGCCGCGACGGCGCTGCTGTGGTTCGCCGCCTTCCAGCCGGTCACCTCGGCCGGCTCCGACACGGTGCTCGCGGTCGCGGTGCTGCTGGCCGACCTCGGGCTGCTCTCGGTGGGCCTGCAGGTCTCCCTCGCCGGGCTCGACCGCGGCGTGCTGGTCGCCGCCTGCGGCTTCGCGCTGTTCACCCTGGGCGACCTCGTGGTCACCCACGACCTCGTCCAGGCGGGCGGCACGTGGCCCTGGCTGGCGCCCGCCGCGGCGTGCCTGGGCTGGCCGCTGATCTCCGTCGGGCTGCTCGCCGTGGCCTCCGGGCCGGTCGGGCCCCGCCGCCTGCGCGAGCTGAGCGTCGAGGCCCGCACCAGCGCCCCCACCACCGTGCTCGTCATGGCCCTGGCCGGAGCGCTGGCGATCAGCGCGCTCGCGCACCCCGCGGGCCTGGACGCCGTCAGCGTCGGGCTGTCCGTGGCGCTCGTCGTCCTCCTGTGCGCCCGCGAGCTCGTGCTGCAGCACCAGCGGCTGCAGCTCGTGCGCACTCTCACCGACCAGGCGGAGCGGGACTTCCTCACCGGCCTGGGCAACCGGCGCGCGCTGGTCGACCACCTCGAGGACCAGGACCACCGCGGCGCCGGGGGGTGCGTCGTGGTGCTCGACCTCGACGGCTTCAAGGAGGTCAACGACCGGATCGGGCACTCCGCCGGCGACCGCCTGCTCGTGGAGGTGGCCCGCGCCCTGCTGGCCAGCGCGCCCCGCGGGTGGCGGTGCTACCGGCTCGGGGGTGACGAGTTCGCCCTCGTGGGGCCCGGCGACGGCCCCGAGGCGGCCGCGGGCACCGCCACCGTGCTGGCCGCCGTGAGGCGCGCCGCCACCGCCCTCGACGGCGTCGCGCAGGTGGTCGTCTCCGCCAGCGCCGGCGTGGCGGTCCTGCCCGGCGGCGGCTCGGGCGACCCCCTGCTCGGGCTGTCCGACGCCAGCACGGCGATGCAGGAGGCGAAGCGCGCCGGCCGCGACCGCGTCGTCGTCCACACCGAGGACGTCGCCGCCGCGGCCCGGCGCCGGGTGCTCATCGCCCACCGGCTGCGGGCCGCCCTGGCCCAGGACCGCCTCGACGCGGCCATGCAGCCGGTGGTCGACATCGCCACCGGCGCGGTCGTCGGCTTCGAGGTCCTCTCCCGCTGGACCGACGCCGAGCTCGGGGTGGTGCGCCCGGACGAGTTCGTGCCCGTCGCCGAGCAGCACGGCCTGGTGGTCGAGCTGGGGGCCGCCGTGCTGGGCCGCGGCCTGGAGGCCCTGCGCGCCGTCGGCGGCGTCGAGCGCCGCCTGCGCGTGTCGGTCAACGCCTCGCCGCTGGAGCTGCGCACCCCCGGCTACGTGGATCGCGTCCTCGACGCACTGCGCCTCGCCGGCGTGCCCGCCGACCTGCTCGTCGTGGAGGTCACCGAGGCCGTCTACGTCACCCCGGACGACCCGGCCGTCACCACGCTGGAGGCGCTGGAGGCCCGCGGCGTGCGGATCGCCGTCGACGACTTCGGCACCGGCTACTCCTCGCTGTCCTACCTCGGGCGCCTGCCCGCCCACGTCGTCAAGATCGACCGCTCGCTGACCGCCGGGCTCGCCGAGACGCGCACCCGCGCGGTCGTCGAGGCGCTGGTGCGGATGGGCCGCGCCCTGGGCCTGGAGGTCATCGCCGAGGGCGTCGAGCACGCCCACCAGTCGGCGGCGCTCACCGCGCTCGGCGTGCGCCTGGGCCAGGGCTGGCTGTGGTCGCGCGCGATCGCCGTCACCGACCTCGCCGAGCTCACCCGGGTCGTCGGCCCCCGCGCCAGCGGTGGGGCCGGCGCGTCCGCGGCGCGGCTGCCCGCGCCGCGCGCCTCACTCCAGCGGTAGCCGCACCAGGCGGTCGTCGCCGGGGCTCCCCTCCCCGCGGGCGGTGTTGTTGGTCAGCAGCCACAGGGACGAGCGGTCCGGGCCCACGACGACGTCGCGCAGCCGGCCCAGCTCCCCGGCCAGCAGCGCCTCGGGCTCGCCCACGGCGCCGTCCGCCAGGGGAAGGCGCCACAGCCGCTGCCCGCGCAGCGCGCTGAGGTAGACCGCGTCGCCGGTGACGAGCAGCCCGCTGGGCGAGGCCTGCGAGGGCGCCCAGGTCACGAGCGGGTCGGTGAAGCGCTCGCGGTCCGCCGCGGAGGTGGCCAGGCCCTCCACCTGCGGCCAGCCGTAGTTGCGGCCGGGCTCCAGCAGGTTCAGCTCGTCGGCGGCGTCCTGCCCGAACTCGCTCGCGTACATCCGCCCCTGCGCGTCCCAGCCCAGGCCCTGGACGTTGCGGTGCCCCAGCGTCCACACCGGCGAGCCCGGCACCGGGTTGCCCGGCGCGGCCCCGCCCTCCGGGGTGATCCGCAGGACCTTGCCGCCCAGGTCGTCGGGGTCCTGCGAGCGGCGCGGCTCCCCGGCCTCGCCGGTGCTCACGTAGAGCATCCCGTCGGGCCCGAAGGCCAGGCGCCCGCCGTGGTGGACCTGGCCCGAGGGGATGCCGGTGAGCACCGGCTCGGGGTCGGACAGCGCTCCACCGCTGCCGGCGTCCCCCGGCGCGGGGTCCGAGAGCCGCATCCGCACCACCCGGTCGTCCTCGGCGGTGGTGGTGAAGGCGTAGACGGTGCGGTCGCTGGCGAAGGCGGGGGAGGCGGCCAGGCCCAGCAGGCCGCCCTCGCCGCGCGGCGCGACGCCGGGCACGGCCCCGTCCTCGCCGCCGGCCAGCACGGGCCGCGCGACGCCGTCCGCGCCGACCCGCACGACGCGCGCGGTGTCGCGCTCGGTCACCAGCGCCGTGCCGTCGGGGAGCACCGCGACGGTCCACGGCACGGAGAGCCCGGTCACGACGTCCTGCGGGGCGCCGGGTCGCCCCGTCACCGGGGCGGGCGCAGCGGGCGGCGCGGCGGAG
>NZ_JBZYWI010000107.1:0-10788 GCF_058932755.1 Quadrisphaera sp. DVD1 | reverse complement strand
TAGGCACCCAGCATCAGGAGTGGGACAGGGCGGGCGGGGCGTCGGCCAGCTCGAAGACCACGGTCTCCAGATAGCACCAGAACCACGACTCGCCCGGTTCGAACGAGCGGACCACGGGATGCGCGGCGGTGCCGGCGTGCGCCGTGGCGTCTCGCGGAGCACCTGCAGGGCCGACGGCCCGTCGGCCGCCCGCACGACGCGGTGGTCGGCGCCGTAGCGGCGGCGCAGGTCCCGGGCCACGGCCCGACCGACCGACCGACGGGTCGTCGTCGACGGTCAGCAGCACCGGACGGCCCGTCACGGGCGACGCTCGGGCCCGACGCGCACGGGGCCTCCTCGGAGCGAGCCCGGTGCCGGAGCAGCGTTCCTCAGCGCTGCGCACCCGACCGGGGCGCGCCCAGTCGACCAGAGCAGCTACGCGCTGTCCAGGCTCCCGGGTGCACCTCGTCCGGCGTCGTCGGCCGGGTCGCCTGCGGCCCGCAGCGACGCCCGCAGCATCTCCTCGCGGTCGGCCACCTTGATCCGGTCCCGCCCGGCCGCCGCCCCGAGCTCGCGCTCGAAGGCGTCCAGCAGCATCCAGCCCGACCAGTCCACGCAGCGCACGCCGCGCTGCTCGAGGAGGCCCGTCACCGCCTCCGGCTCCGGGTGGGCGGCGCGCGGCAGGCCGGGCAGGTCGGCGACGAGGCTCGCGACGGTCTCGGCGGCGTCCGACTTGGTGTGCCCGATGAGGCCGACCGGGCCGCGCTTGATCCACCCGCTGGCGTACAGGCCGGGGACGACGTCGCCGTCCGGGCCCAGCACCCGACCCTCGTGGTTCGGCACGACCGCTGCCGCCTCGTCGAAGGGGACGCCGGGCACGGGGGAGCCGCGGTAGCCGACGGCCCGGTAGACCGCCTGGACCGGCAGGACGGACAGCTCCCCGGTCCCCACGGCTCGGCCGTCCGCGCCCGGCTCCGTGCGCTCCAGCTCCACGCCGCTGATCGCGTCGGGGCCCAGGAAGCGCACCGGACGCCGCCAGAAGTGCAGGTGGAGGCGCCGCTCGGCGCCGGTCGGAGCGCGCTCGGCGAGCTCGGCCAGCGCCTCGAGGACGTGGCCGGTGTCCCGGGACGCCTCCGCCGCTGCGCGCGAGGCGTCGTCGAGCACGAGGTCGGCGGGGTCGACGACGACGTCGAGGCCGGCCACCTCGCCCAGCTCGCGCAGCTCCATCGCGGAGAAGCGGGCCTGGGCCGGGCCCCGCCGGGCGAGGACGTGGACGTCGGTGACCGCGCTGGCCGCCAGGGCGGCGTGCACGGCGTCGGGGACGTCGGTGGCCAGGAGGTCATCGGCGCGCCGCACGAGCATGCGGGAGACGTCGAGCGCCACGTTGCCGGCTCCGACCACGGCGACCTGCGCGGCGTCCAGGGGCCAGGAGCGCGGGCCGTCCGGGTGCCCGCCGTACCAGGCCACGAAGTCCGCGGCACCGAAGGAGCCGGGCAGGTCCACGCCGGGGACGGGCAGCGCCGCGTCGCGGTCCGCCCCCGTGGTCAGCACCACGGCGTCGTAGAGCTGCCGCAGGTCGGACAGCGCCAGGTCGCCGCCGAGCTCGACGTTGCTCAGCAGCCGGATGTCGCCGCGGGCCAGGAGCTTGGACAGCGCGGTGATGATCCGCTTGATCCGCGGGTGGTCCGGGGCGACGCCGTAGCGGACCAGGCCGAACGGCGCCGGGAGCCGCTCGAGCAGGTCCACGCTGACCGGCCCGGTGTCGCCGCCCGCCTTGACCAGGGCGTCGGCGGTGAAGACGCCGGCCGGCCCAGCGCCGACGACGGCCACCCGGCGCGGCGCCCCACCGGTGGCGCTCGCCCCTGCGCTGGTCCCTGCTTCGGCCCCTGTGCTCACCCTCAGCAGGTTACGACCCTGCGAGCAGGAGCCCGATCGCCTCCACGACGAGGGCGTGGTCGTCCGCCTGGGGGAGGCCGGAGACGGTCACGACGCCCACCACGCCCACGCCGCGCACCCGCAGCGGGAAGGCGCCGCCGTGCGTGGCGTAGCGCGCCGGGTCGACACCGTGCTCGGCGCCGAGGGAATCGCCGCGAGCGGCCAGCCGGCGTCCGACGAGGTAGGACGAGGCGCCGTAGCGCTCCACCACGGCGACCTTGCGCTCGATCCAGCGGTCGTTGTCGGCCGTGGTGCCGGGCAGCGCCGCGTGGAAGAGCTGGTGGGCGCCGCGGCGCACGTCCACGGTGACGGCCAGCCCGCGCTCGCGCGCCAGGCGCACCAGCAGGCTGCCGAGCTCCCAGGCGTCGTCCTCGTCGAAGCCGGGGAGCACCAGCTCCCGCTCCTGCCCCTCGACCTCGGCGACGACCCGCTCGGCCTCCAGCCGGGTCGCGTCGTCGAGGGCGCTCACGCCCCGGCCCGCAGGACCCCGGCCAGCGCCTGGGGGTCGTAGACCAGGCGGGGGTCGACCTCCTCGCCATCCAGGTAGAGCATCGGCGTGCCGTCCGGGTCCTCCTCCGCGAACGCGTCCTCGGCGGCGAGGACCCAGTCGGTGAAGCGCTCCTCGCGGACGCCGGAGGTGTAGCTCTCGCTGGTCAGGCCGACCCGCTCACCGGCGGCCACGAGGTCGTCCGGCGTGAAGCCGCCGGTGTGCTCGCGCGGCTGGTCGGCGAACAGCGCGGCGCGGAGCTCGTCGAACCGACCCTCCTCGGCCGCCAGGGCGAGGGCGTTGGCCGCCCGCACCGACTCGGGGCCCAGGAAGGCGCGCATCCGGTACTCCACGGACAGGCGCCCGCTGGCGACCTCGTCGGCCAGCAGGGACCCGCTCGCGCGCTCGAACTCGCGGCAGTAGGGGCACTGGGCGTCCTCGAAGACCACGAGGTGGCGCGCGGCGCCCTCGTCGCCCAGCAGGACGCCGCCCTCGGAGGTGTGGCCGGAGGGGGCGCTGGTGGGAGGCTCGCTCATGCGCCCTTCCTACCCGTGGGGACGCGAGAGCGCACCAGGGGCCCGGCGGGCCCCTGGTGCGCGAGGCGCTGCGGGATCAGACCCGCGAGGTGCGGCGCATGCGGGTGTAGATCAGCAGGGCGATGATCGCGCCGATGATCGAGCCGATCCAGCCGGAGGGCTGCACGAAGCCGTCGCCGGAGTCGCGACCGAAGATCAGGTAGCCCAGGAGGCCACCGATGAACGACCCGACGATGCCGAGGAGGATCGTGGCGCCGATCCCCATCGACTGGCGCCCGGGCACGATCGCGCGGGCGAGGAAACCGGCGATGAGGCCGACGATGATGATGCCGATGATGGTGCCGAGCACGGTGGTCTCCTTCTCTGGGGCGGTGCGGTGTTGATCAGCGCTCCCGACGGTAGGGGGCAGCGGGCCTCACGGCGACCCCACAGCGGCGAGGCGCCGTCGGAGCGCCCGCGCGCCGCCCGCCAGATCCGGCCCTCGCCAGGGGGTTAGCGGCTCATGGCCGTGGGTAGGGATCACTCGTCCGGAGCAGCCCGCGGCACACCGCGGCGGCTCAGCAGGAACCGGAAGGATCCCCCATGATCGACCAGTCCCAGCTCGGCGACATCCGTGGCACCACGGTCATCGACAGCGACGGCGACAAGATCGGCAAGGCCGGCGACGTCTACCTGGACGACGCCACCGGGCGCCCGGAGTGGCTCACCGTCAACACCGGCCTCTTCGGCACCTCCGAGTCGTTCGTGCCGCTCGACCAGGCGTCCATGACCGGCGACCAGGTGCAGGTGCCGTTCGACAAGGCCAAGGTCAAGGGCGCCCCCCGCGTGGCGACCGACGGCCACCTGGAGCCCTCCGAGGAGGAGGAGCTCTACCGCTACTACGGCCTGGCCACGACCGGTGGCTCGCAGACCGGGGTCCAGACCGGCATGGCGCAGAGCGGCGTCCAGACCGGCACGGCGCAGACGACGACGGGCTCCGCGGGTGACACCTCGGGCCGCCACGCCGCTGACACCGACCTCGACCGCGACCTGACGGCGACCACGGCCACCTCGGGCACGACCGGCACGGGCACGACCGGCATGGGCACGACCGGCACGGACACCAACGCGCACGGCACGGTCGGGCACGACACGTCGGGCCCGACCACCGACAGCGCGATGACCCGCTCCGAGGAGGAGCTGCGCGTCGGCACCCAGACCCGCGAGAGCGGCCGGGCCCGCCTGCGCAAGTACGTCGTCACCGAGCGGGAGACCCAGACGGTGCCCGTCTCGCACGAGGAGGTCCGCCTCGAGCGCGAGCCGATCACCGAGGCCAACGCCGGTGCCGCTCTCGACGGTCCGGCCATCTCCGAGGAGGAGCACGAGGTCGTCCTCCACGAGGAGGTCCCCGTGGTCTCCAAGGAGGCCCGCCCCGTCGAGCGCGTCCGCGTGGACACCACGACGGTGACCGAGCAGCAGCAGGTCAGCGCCGACGTCCGCAAGGAGCAGATCGACCTCGACGCCGGCACGGAGACCGACGTCCGCCGCTGACGACCAGCCAGCACGCAGCGAGGGGCCCCCGGCAGGAGACTGCCGGGGGCCCCTCGCCGTCTCAGCGAGAGGCCGGCTGCGCCGCCTGGAGCTGGGACACGATGGCGTCGAGGTAGCTGCGCCTCAGGTCCGCGTGCTCGGACAGGCCGCCGGCGAGCAGGAGGCGGCCGCTGCGGCCGAGCTCGTCCGCCTCGTCGAGCGCCGCGCGGTAGCGCTGGGCGGCCGACAGGGCGTCCGCCGGGAGCAGCAGCTCCAGGGTGGCGCGCTCCAGGCCCCGGGCGGCCGCGGCGAGGGCCTGGGAGCGCAGCTGGACCCGGCCGGCGTCGAAGTCCGCCGCGGCGGCGTCGAGACGACGGGCGACTGCGAGCTCGTCGTCCCCAGGACCGCGCCCGCCGAGGTCGCGGCCGCTGCCGATGAGCACCAGCCGCAGGTCGCGGACGAGGTCCTCCACGCGCCGCTTGGCCGCGACCACGCGCAGCACGGGCAGGTCGGGCAGCACCACGCGGACGGCCGAGGGGGCTGCGGGCACGGGGGTGGGAGCCGCGTCGGCCCACAGGCCCAGGAGGACCTCGGGGGACGGGGCGAGGCCCTCGGGGCGCTCGGTGGCGCTCAGCGCGAACCACACCGCCTTGCCGCCTGGCAGAACCTGCACGCCCCAGTCCTCGGCCAGCGCCTGGAGCAGCGCCAGCCCGCGGCCGCTGGAGGCGGAGGGGCCCATCGGGGCGGGGGACGGGAGCTGGCGGTTCCGGTCCTCCACGCTGATGCGCACGCCGGTCGGGCTCGTGGCGACGCGCAGGACGATCTCGGTGCGGGCGTGCAGGACGGCGTTGGCGACCAGCTCGGACGCGGCCAGCGCCGCGTCGTCGGTCAGCCGGTCCAGGCCGGCGGCACCCAGCCGCTCGCGCACCAGCCTGCGGGCGGCGGCCACGGACGAGGGCTCGGGCGCCAGGCGCACCACGCGCTCCGCCGAGGGCCCGCTCACGGCGCCAGTCTCCACCAGGGCCGCGCGGTGGCGGGGAGGGCCACGGTCATGACGTGCCTCCTCCCTCCGGCGCCGACAGCTGGTCGGCGGCTCGCCGACGGCCTCGAGCACCTCATCGGCAGGTCCGGCGCCGTCTTGAGCCCGACGACGGCTCTCGACCCGCCGCGTGCGGCAGGCTGGTCTACCGTTCGAGGGTCCGCTGGCACCACGAGGGAGGAGCCCGGTGAGCCCGAACCCGCCGGCCGGCGTCGACCTCGCGTCGGCGTTCCGCTCCGCTGCCTCCAGCGTGTGGGTCGTGACGACGAGCACGAGCAGCGCCACCGGCCCCCAGCCGGTCGGCTTCACCGCGATCTCGCTGGTCTCGGTCTCCCTCGCACCGGCCCTCGTCAGCTTCAACGTCTCGCGCAGCTCCTCGAGCCTGCCGGCCCTGGTGGCCTCCCGGCGCTTCGCCGCGCACCTGCTCGCCGAGGACCAGGAGCCCCTCGCCCGGCGGTACGCCGCCCCGGCGGCCGGCCGCTTCCCCGACGACGGCTCCTGGGAGTGGGGCACCGAGGGCCTGCCCGCCCTGCCCGGGGCCGTGGCGCGCCTCACCGGGAGCGTGCGCGAGCTCGTGGACGCCGGCGACAGCCAGCTCGTGCTGGCCGAGGTGGTCGCCGTCTCCGTCGCCGAGCGGGCGCCCCTGGTCCACCACGGGCGCGACTACCACCGGCTCCCGGGCCGCCGCGCCGCCTGACACGACTGGGCCGGACGAGGGCCTCTCACCTCCCCGCCCGTCGCGGCGCCGCACGTCGAGCGCCGCTGCGCGCCACAATGGTCGCGCCGAGCGGTCAGCCCGACCCCCGGTGCGTCTCCAGGAGGGACTGTGGACCCCGTGGTGCCCGGCCGACCCGCCGCTCCGACGCTGCAGTCCGTCGCAGCCCTCGCGGGGGTCTCCCGAGCCACGGCCAGCCGCGTGCTCAACGGCTCCGACCGGGTCAGCGACGCGGCCCGCACCTCCGTCCTCGACGCCGTCGCGAGGCTCTCTTACGTGCCCAACGCCGCTGCCCGCTCGCTCGTGCGCCGGCGCAGCGACTCGATCGCGTTCGTGGTCGCCGAGGACGAGGAGCGGTTCTTCTCCGACCCGTTCTTCGCGGCGGCCCTGCGGGGGGCCCACACCGTCGTGGCCGGGCGGGGCCTGCAGCTGGTCTTCGTGGTCCTGTCGACCGCCGCCGACCGCGAGCAGTTCGCCCGGTTCGCCGCCTCGGGGCACGTGGACGGCGCCATGCTCGTCTCCACGCACGGGGACGACCCGATGCCCGCGCTGCTCGCCGAGGCAGGGGTCCCGGTGGTGCACTCCGGCCGCCCCCTCGACGAGGGCGACGACGTCCTCTTCGTGGACGCGGACAACACCGGTGGAGCCCGCCAGGCGGCCGGTGCGCTCCTGGACCGGGGGCGGACCCGCCTGGCCACGATCACCGGACCGCCGGACATGCAGGCCTCCCGCGACCGCCTGGCCGGGTTCGCCGCGGCGCTGTCCGAGCGCGGGGTGCCGCTGCCGGAGGAGCGCGTGGCCACCGGGGACTTCACCGTCGAGGGCGGGCGGGCGGCCATGGCGCGCCTGCTCGACCTGTCCCCGGACCTCGACGGGGTCTTCGCCGCGAACGACCTCATGGCGGTCGGAGCGGTGCAGGCGCTGGCAGAGCGGGGCCGAGCGGTGCCCGCGGACGTCGCCCTGGTCGGCTTCGACGACGTCGCCGTCGCCGCCGGCGCCACCCCCGCCCTGACGACGATCCGCCAGCCGATCGACGAGATGGGCCGGGCGATGGCCCGGATGCTGCTCGACGTCCTGGACGGTCGCGAGCGCGTCTCCTCCCTCGTGCTGCCGACCGAGCTGGTGCTGCGCGCCTCCTGCTGACCGGGCGCGCCAGGTCACAGTCGGGTAACCGAGGGGCGCCACGCTTGACGCGTCGCGGAAAGCGCTTCCATAGTGGTGGCACCGCTCATGGGAGCGCTTCCACCGCGCTCACAGCGCGCACTCGGATCAACGTTGATCTGGCCTCGACGCCGAGGCCACCGGGAGGACGCATGAACATCCGCAGGAACACCACGAACCTCGTCGCCATCGCCATCACCGGTTCGCTGCTGCTCACCGCCTGTGGCGGGGACTCCGGCTCGGATTCGGGCTCGGGCAGCGAGGACGGCGGCGTCACGCTCGACGTCAGCCTGTTCGGCACGATGGGCTTCGAGGAGGCCGGCCTGTTCGACGAGTACGAGCAGCAGAACCCGGGCGTCACGATCAACTACGAGTCGACGCAGGAGGAGGCCGACTACTGGACCGCCCTCCAGACGCGGCTCAGCGGCGGCGAGACCCCCGACCTGGTCGGCCTCGAGGTCGGCCGCATCGCGGACGTCACCGGCAACCAGGCCGACAACTTCGCCGACATGGCGAAGCTCGTCCCCGACGCGGTCGAGGGCTACCCGGGCTGGAAGGCCGACGCGGCCACCACCGACGACGGCAAGGTCGTCGGCCTCGGCACGGACATCGGGCCGATGGCGCTCTGCTACCGCAGCGACCTGCTGGGCGAGGCCGGCCTGCCCACCGACCGCGCCGAGCTGGCCGCGCGGATGACCTCCTGGGACGACTACATCGCCCTCGGTGAGGAGTACAAGGCCAACGCCCCCGCCGGCAGCGCCTGGACGGACTCCGCTGGCGGCCTCTACAGCGCCATCCTCTCCACCGAGTCGGAGCTCTACTACGACGAGTCCGGTGAGCCGGTCTGGGACTCCAACCCCGCCCTCCGTGACGCCTTCGACACGGCCGCCGAGGCCGGGCAGTCCGGCCTGACCGCCCGGCTGCAGCAGTTCGCCCCCGAGTGGAACCAGGGCTTCGCGAGCGGCTCGTTCGCCACCATCGCCTGCCCGGCCTGGATGCTCGGGTACATCAGCGGCCAGGCCGGTGACGAGGCCGCGGGCAAGTGGGACGTCGTCCAGATGCCCGGCGGCATGGGCGGCAACTGGGGCGGCGCCTACCTCGGCGTGCCCGAGGCCAGCGACCAGCAGGAGGAGGCGGCCAAGCTCGCCGCCTTCCTGACCTCCCCGGAGACCCAGGTCAAGCTGTTCGGCGAGACGGGCGCCTTCCCGTCCCGCACGGAGGCCATCTCCCAGGTCGGCGACGTCACCAACGAGTACTTCATGAACGCGCCGATCGGCCAGATCTTCGGCCAGGCGGCCCAGGCCGCCCCGGTGCAGACCATCGGCGAGAACGACGGCATCTTCCGCACGCAGATCACCAACGCCCTCGTCTCGGTCGAGGCCAACGGCGTCAGCCCTGACGACGCCTGGAAGGCCGCCGGTCGCGAGATCGAGAACCAGGCCAGCTGACCCACCAGGACTGGCGCTCACCGGGGCGGTCGGCACGGGGATCCACCTCCCGCGCCGACCGCCCCCGTCGGGCCCGGGGGAGTACCGTCCGGGCACTGCAGCAACTGAGAGGGTTGACATGGCCGTCGCCATCGAGTCCCCGTCGTCGGTGCCCTCGGCGGACGGTCAGCCGCCGCGCCAGGGCCGGACGTTCCGGGACAGGCTGTTCCACTTCGATCTGAAGTTCGCGCCGTACGCCTACGTCGCGCCGTTCTTCCTGCTCTTCGCCGTCTTCGGGCTCTTCCCGCTGCTCTACACGGCGTGGATCAGCCTGCACTCCTACCGCCTCGGCGGTGACATGAGCTTCATCGGGCTGGAGAACTACCGGTGGCTGTTCTCCAGCCCCGAGTTCTACAACGCCCTGTTCAAGACCTTCACCATCGGCGTCATCGGCACCGTCCCGCAGCTGCTGCTGTCGCTGGCGGTCGCGCACGCCCTGAACTACCGGATGCGCGCCCGCGGCTTCTTCCGCATCGTGATCATCCTCCCGTACGCCACGTCGGTGGCCGCCGCGACGCTGGTGTTCGCGCAGATCTTCGGTCGTGACGCCGGCTTCGCGAACTGGGTGCTCTCCCTGGTGGGGATGGACCCGATCGACTGGCGCAACGGCAACTGGGCCGCACAGATCGCGATCGGCGTCATCATCGTCTGGCGCTGGACCGGCTACAACGCGCTCATCTACCTGGCCGGCATGCAGTCCATCTCCCAGGACCTCTACGAGTCCGCTGCTCTTGACGGCGCCAACCGCTGGCAGCAGTTCCTCCACGTGACGCTGCCCGGCCTGCGGCCGACGATCCTCTTCACCATCGTCATCTCGACGATCGGGGCGACGCAGCTCTTCGGCGAGCCGCTGCTCTTCGGCGGGGACCCCAGCGGCGGGGCGCTGAGCCAGTACCAGACGCTGGGCCTGTACATGTACCAGCAGGGCTGGGAGTACCTCCAGCTCGGCCGGGCGGCCACGGTCGCCTGGATCACCTTCCTCCTCATCATCGTGCTCGTGCTGCTCAACACCTCACTCGCCCGCTGGCGGACCCGGGAGTCCCGATGACCACGACGTCGGTCCAGAACGCGAGCCTCGCGGCGCCCCCGCCGTCCTCAGGAGGCCAGCGGCGCAGCCGCAAGCGGGGCAACGACCAAGCGGGGTGGATGACCTACACCTTCCTCGCGGTGGTGGCCGTCCTGTCGATCCTGCCGTTCTGGTACATGATCGTCAGCGCCAGCCGGCCCATGGCGGAGATGAACCAGTCGCCGCCGCCGCTGCTGCCGGGTGGGGGCCTGTGGACGAACATCCGCACCGCCCTGGAGGTGCAGCCGCTGGTCCGGGCCATCGTGAACTCCGCGATCGTCTCCGGCGTGGTGGCGCTCGGCACCATCTTCTTCTGCACCCTGGCGGGCTTCGCCTTCGCCAAGCTGCGCTTCCGGGGCCGCAACGCCCTGTTCGCCATCACCATCGGGACGCTGATGATCCCGCCCACCCTGGGCGTGGTCCCGCTCTTCCAGATCATGTCGCGCCTGGAGCTCACCGGGACGCTGTCGTCGGTGATCCTGCCGACCCTGGTGACCGCCTTCGGGGTCTTCTTCATGCGGCAGTACCTCCTCCAGACCGTGCCGGACGAGATCCTCGAGGCGGCCCGGGTCGACGGGGCCAGCACGACCCGCACCTTCCTCAGCATCATCGTGCCGGTCGCCCGCCCGGGCATGGCCGTCCTCGGGATGCTGTCGTTCATGGCGGCCTGGAACGACTTCTTCTGGCCGCTCATCGCGCTCACCTCCCGCAACCCCACCGTCCAGGTGGCGCTGAGCAACCTGGGTCAGGGCTACGTCCCCGACCAGGCGGTCGTCATGGCCGGCACGCTCTTCGGGACGCTGCCGGTGATCGTGGTCTTCGCGCTGCTCGGCCGCCAGATCGTCGGCGGCATCATGGCGGGGGCCGTCAAGGG
>NZ_JBZYWI010000106.1:0-10871 GCF_058932755.1 Quadrisphaera sp. DVD1 | reverse complement strand
CCTGCTCGGCCCCGGGCCGGACGGCGGCGGCGACGTCGTCCTCCTCGAGCGTGCAGCGGACATGCGCTCGCACCCCGGTCAGGTGGCGTTCCCCGGCGGGGGCGTGGACGCCGCCGACGGCGACGACCCGGTGCGCGCGGCGCTGCGCGAGGCCACCGAGGAGACGGGCCTGGACCCCTCCGGCGTCGAGGTGCTCGGCACCGCCCCCGAGCTCTACCTGCCGCCGTCGGGCTTCCTCGTCGCGCCCGTGGTCGCCTGGGAGGCCGTGCCGAGCGCGCTGGGCGTCGGCGACCCCCGCGAGGTGGCCCGCGTGCTGCGCGTCCCCCTCTCCCGGCTCGCCGACCCCACCACCCGCGCCAGCGTGCGCGCCGGCAGCGGCTGGGTCGGCCCCGCGTTCGTGCTCGAGGACCTCGTGGTGTGGGGCTTCACCGCCGTCCTGCTGTCCGGGCTGCTGCGCCTGGCCGGTCTCGAGCAGCCCTGGGACGCCGCCCGCGTCGTCCCTCTGCCCGACCGCTTCACCGACCCGCGGCCCGCCTCGGCACCGGCGCCGGGCGGTGCGCGGTGAGCGTCCTGGACGTCGTGCTGCTGCTCGTGCTGATCGGCTACACGATCGCCGGGCTGCGCCAGGGCCTGCTCGTCGGGCTGCTCTCGATCGGCGGCTTCGTGGGCGGCGCCGTCGTCGGCATGTCGGTGCTTCCGCCGCTGGTCGACGGCTGGGAGCCGGGGCTGCGGCGCACCGCGGTCATCGTCGTCGCGGTCCTGGCGGTGGCCTGGCTGGGCCAGGTGGTCGGGGCCCTGGTGGGGCGGCGGCTGCGGGCCGTCGTCGTCTGGCGCCCCGCCCGGGCGCTGGACTCCCTGCTGGGGGCCGTGGCCGCGGTGGTCGCCGTCGCCCTCGTGACCTGGTTCGTCGCCGGGGCGGTGCGCGGCGGGCCGCTGCCGTCGCTGTCGCGGGCGGTGGCCTCCTCGGAGGTCGTGGCGGTCATCGACGACGTGGTGCCGCCGCAGGCGGAGCGGCTGTTCGCGGGGTTCCGCTCGGTGGTCGAGGCCCAGGACTTCCCCCGCGTCTTCACCGGCCTGGCCCGGGAGCCGATCGCGCCGGTGGACCCGCCGGACGCCTCGGTCGTCGGCCCCGCGGCCGCGGTGGCGGCGGGCGGCACGGTGAAGATCACCGGCCTGGCGACCGAGTGCGCCCGCGGCAGGGAGGGCAGCGGCTTCGTCGTGGCCCCCCGGCGCGTCGTCACGAACGCGCACGTCGTCGCCGGGGTGGACGACCCGGTGGTGCAGGTCGGCGGGCAGGGGCCCCTGCTGACCGCCTCGGTGGTGCTCTTCGACCCCCAGCGCGACCTCGCGGTGCTGGCGGTGCCCGACCTGCGCGCGGAGCCCCTCGGGATCGGCCGGGCGCTCGGGCCCTCGGCGGACGCCGTCGTGGTCGGCTTCCCCCAGGACGGGCCGTTCACCTCCGTGCCCGCTCGGGTGCGCGAGGTCGTGCAGGCCTCGGGCCAGGACATCTACGGCCAGGGCGGCGTCCAGCGCGAGGTGTACTCCCTGGCCGCGCAGGTCGAGCCGGGGAACTCCGGCGGTCCGCTGCTCGACGCCGGGGGCAGCGTGGTCGGCGTCGTGTTCGCCCGGTCGCTGGACGACGCGGACACCGGCTACGCGCTGACGCTCGCCGAGGCGGCCCCGGTGCTGCAGGGCGCCCAGGAGGCGACCTCGGCCGTGGACACCGGCCCCTGCACGACCGGCTGAGCCGAGCTCAGCCCGCCCGGCTCAGCCCAGCGCGGCCGGCAGCCAGTCCAGCAGCAGGGCGGTGGTCTCCTCCGGCGCCTCCTCGGTGAGGAAGTGGCCGGCGCCCGCGACCTCGGCCCGCTCGTGCGGCCCGCTCACCCACGCGGCGCTGGCCCCGGCGGCGGACGCCGGGAAGGCCCCGTCGTCGCTGCCGTGCAGCTGCAGCACCGGGACGCCGACCGGACGGGCCACCGCCCGGGCGAAGGCCCGGCCGTCGCGCCGGCCCACCGAGCGCACGGCCCAGCGGTAGTACTCCAGCGCGGCGTAGGCGGTGAAGGGCACGCGCATCTCGGCGCGGTGCTCCGCGACCACCGACGGCGGCGGCCACCCCGGCGCCGACCACTGCGCCAGCACCTGCTCGACGAGCGACCCGTCGCGCACGGCCCGCTCGGGCAGCACCGGCACCTGGGCGGCGGCCACCACCCGGGCGGCGGCGGCGCTGACGTGCCGGCGCGCACCGGGCCCGCGCACGGCGAGGGGGTGCGGCACGCCCAGGGCGGCCACCGCTGCGGTGCTGGCCGGCTGCAGGGCCGGCATCGACCAGGCGATGACCGCGCCCCAGCCCGTGCCCGCGACCACGGCGCGCGAGGCGCCCAGGCAGCGCACCACCCCGGCCACGTCGGCGGCGAGGGTGGGGGTGTCGTAGCCGCGGGGCGGCTTGTCCGACGCCCCGTAGCCGCGCAGGTCCATCGCCACGGCCCGGTACCCGGCCGCCGCGAGCGCCGGCAGCTGCGCGCGCCAGGTGCGCCAGGTCTGCGGAAAGCCGTGCAGCAGCAGCACGAGCGGGGCCCGGCCGTCGTCCGGCCCGGCCTCGGCGACGTGGAAGCGGGTGCCGCCGGCGGCGAGGAACCGGTGCCGCCAGGGCCCGTCGTCCAGCAGCTGGGCCGCGTCGACCGGCCCGTCGCCGGCGCTCGCGAGGAGCCCCGGCGGCGGGCCGCCGGGGGTGCCGGTCAGTGGCGGCCCTTGAGCGCCTCGATCGACTGCTTGGACGTCGCCACGGTGCGCTCCGGGGTGCCGACCTTGCTCATCCGGCCCTTGCCGACCAGCGCCAGCACGCCGGCGACGACGAGGAGCAGGATCCCGACGATGAGGAAGCCCAGCCACGTGGGCAGGCCCTCGGCGATGCCCCAGGCGGCCGCGAAGAGCAGCATCACGAAGGCCAGCAGGCCGAAGACCGCGGCGCCGGCGAACAGGCCCGCGCCCATCGCGGCCTGCTTGACCTCGCGCTGGATCTCGGCCTTGGCGAGGGCGACCTCGGCGCGGAGCAGGGAGGACACGTCGCGGGTGGCGTCGGCGACGAGCTGGCCGATCGTGCGCTCCCCGCCGGTCGTGCCCGGCGTGCCCGCAGCGCGCTGCGTCGTCGCCGAGGTCGTCGGCATCTGGTGGCTCACGGGTACCTCCTGCGGTCGGTCCTGCCGCGGGGCACCGCGGCGCTCGCCCGCGAGCCTAGGGGCGTGGGAGGGGCCCCGCTCGGTGACGACCCCTCACCGGCCCCCCGGCCCGGCCTGGTCGACCCACGCGTCCGGGACGCCGTCGCCGTCCTCGTCGCGCTCGGGGCCCTCGGCGATGCGCCGGTAGGTGCGGTCGCGGGCGCGCAGGAGCGCCGCGCCGAGGACGGCGGAGACCAGCGAGCCGAGCAGGATCGCCAGGCGCACCCGCTCGTCCTCCTCGCTGCCCGCACCGAAGGACAGCTCGCCGATGAGCAGCGAGACGGTGAAGCCGATGCCGGCCAGGAGACCCAGGCCGACCATGTCGACCCAGGCTAGGTGCTCGTCGAGCTCGGCGCGGGTCACCCTCGAGACCAGCCACGTGGTGCCCACCACGCCGACGAGCTTGCCCACCACGAGGCCGGCCGCGACGCCGATCGCGACCGGGTCGCTGAGGGACTCCGCGAGGCCCCCGCCGCCGGAGACCGAGACGCCCGCGGCGAAGAGCGCGAACACCGGGACGGCGACGCCGGCGGAGAAGGGGCGGATCCGGTGCTCCAGGTCGAGCGTGAGCCTGCGCCCGCTCTGCCCCGGCCGCAGCACCGGCACGAGGAGGCCGAGCACGACGCCGGCGACCGTGGCGTGCACGCCGGACGCGTGGACCAGCCCCCAGGTGAGAAGGCCGAGCGGCCACAGCAGCCACCACCGGGTGATCCGGCGCTGGACGAGGAGGCGGAACGCGGCCATCGGGACCAGCGCCAGCCCCAGGGGCAGCCAGGACAGGTCGTCGGTGAAGAACACCGCGATGATCGTGATCGCCAGGAGGTCGTCGACGACGGCGAGGGTGAGCAGGAACGAGCGCAGGGACGCCGGCAGGTGCGCGCCGACCACGGCCAGGACGCCGAGCGCGAAGGCGATGTCGGTGGCGGTGGGGATCGCCCAGCCGCGCAGCGGCCCGCCGCCGACGACGTTGACCAGCACGTACACCAGGGCGGGGGCGGCCATGCCGCCGACCGCGGCGAGGATCGGCAGCGCGGCGCGCGAGGGCTGGCGCAGGTCGCCCACGACGAACTCGCGCTTGAGCTCCAGGCCGACGACGAAGAAGAAGATCGCCAGCAGCCCGTCCGCCGCCCACTCGGCCAGCGACAGGTCGAGGTGCAGGGCCGCCGGGCCGACCGTCCACTCCCTCAGCGCCCGGTAGGCGCCGGACCACGGGGAGTTCGCCCACACCACGGCCGCCACGGCCGCGACGAGCAGGACGAGGCCACCGGCGGTCTCCGTGCGCAGCAGCTCGGCGACGTAGCGCGGGTCGGCCGGGCGCGGCAGCAGCCTGCCCCCCAGGCGGGAACGGGGCGGGCTGGACGGGTCGGGGCTGGCCACGGCGGTCTCCTCGGGGCAGGCGTCATCGGACGCCGACCAGACTTCCCGGCACACCTGCAGCCAGTGTGGCAGGTGGCCGCGCCCCGCGTCCCGGCGGAGAGGAGCTCAGTCCTCCGCGCCCGGGCGGTGCACCCCGGCCTGGATCGCGGCCATCACGCTGGAGTCGGCCAGGGTCGTGACGTCGCCGACCTCGCGGTCCTCGGCCACGTCGCGCAGCAGCCGCCGCATGATCTTGCCCGAGCGGGTCTTCGGCAGCTCGGGAACGACCATCACCTGGCGCGGCTTGGCGATCGGGCTGATCTCCTTCGCCACGTGGTCGCGCAGCTGCTTGACCGTGTCCGGGCCCTCCACCGAGCCCGAGCGCAGGATGACGAAGGCGACGATGCCCTGCCCGGTCGTGGCGTCCGAGGCGCCGACCACGGCGGCCTCGGCGACCGAGGGGTGGGAGACCAGCGCCGACTCCACCTCGGCGGTGGAGATCCGGTGGCCCGAGACGTTCATGACGTCGTCCACGCGGCCGAGCAGCCAGATGTCGCCGTCGGCGTCGCGGCGGGCGCCGTCACCGGCGAAGTAGCGGCCCGGGAAGCGCGACCAGTAGGTGTCCCGGTAGCGCTCGGGGTCGCCCCAGATGCCGCGCAGCATGCCCGGCCACGGCTCGGTGAGCACGAGGTAGCCGCTGCCGTCCGCCAGGGGCCGGCCCTCGTCGTCCACCACGTCGGCGGCGACGCCGGGCAGCGGCACCTGCGCCGAGCCGGGCTTGAGGGTGGTCACCCCGGGCAGGGCGGAGAGCATGATCCCGCCGGTCTCGGTCTGCCACCAGGTGTCCATCACCGGCGTGCGGTCGCCGCCGAGGACCCGGCGGTACCAGAGCCAGGCCTCGGGGTTGATCGGCTCGCCGACGCTGCCGAGCAGCCGCAGCGACGACAGGTCGTACTGGGCCGGGACGTCCTCGCCCCACTTCATGAACGTGCGGATCGTCGTCGGCGCCGTGTAGAGCAGGGTGACGCCGTAGGTCTGGACGATCTCCCACCAGCGGCCCTGGTGCGGGGTGTTCGGCGTGCCCTCGTACATCACCGACGTCGTCCCGTTCAGCAGCGGGCCGTAGACGATGTAGGTGTGGCCGGTCACCCAGCCGATGTCCGCGCCGCACCAGTAGACGTCGGACTCCGGGTGCACGTCGAAGACGTTGCGGTGGGTGTAGGCGGCCTGGGTGAGGTAGCCGCCGGTGGTGTGCAGGATCCCCTTCGGCTTCCCGGTGGTGCCGGAGGTGTAGAGGATGAACAGCGGGTGCTCGCTGTCGAGCGGCACTGCGGCGTGCTGGGCCGGCGCCGCGGCCAGCGCCTCGTCCCACCAGACGTCGCGCCCCGGCGTCCAGGCCACGTCCTGGCCGGTGCGCCGGACGACCAGCACGTGCCGGACGCTGGCCGCCCCCTCGGACAGCGCGTCGTCGACGGCCGGCTTCAGCGCCGCCGGCTCGCCCCGCCGGTAGCCGCCGTCCGCGGTGATCACCAGGGTCGCCTCGGCGTCCTCGATGCGGGTGCGCAGGGCGCCGGAGCTGAAGCCGGAGAAGACCACGCTGTGCGGGGCGCCGATCCGGGCGCAGGCCAGCATCGCCACGACCGCCTCGGGCACCATCGGCAGGTAGATCGCCACCCGGTCGCCGGTGGTGACCCCCAGCGCCTCCAGCGCGCCGGCCGCGCGCTGCACCTGCTCGTGGAGGTCGGCGTAGGTGATCGTGCGGGTGTCGCCGGGCTCGCCGACCCAGTGGATCGCGACCCGGTCGCCGTTGCCGGCGGCCACGTGCCGGTCGACGCAGTTGGTCGCCGCGTTGAGCTCGCCCCCGACGTACCAGCGCGCGAAGGGCGCCTGCGACCAGTCGAGGACCTCGCCGAAGTCGGTGTCCCACTGCAGCAGCCCGCGCGCCTGCTCGGCCCAGAACCCGAGCCGGTCGGCGTCCGCGCGCTGGTACAGCTCCGGACCGGCGACCGCCTGCTCCGCGAAGCCCGCCGGTGGCGGGAAGGTGCGCGCGTGGGCGTGGTCGGCGGTGTCGGTCGCCGGGCTCGCGTCGGTCATGCGGTCCTCCGTGCAGCAGCGTCGGGGCAGCGGGAACGCGGCCAGACTAGTGGTGCGGCGCGGGGGCCCGGACGCACGACGACCCGGGCCGCTCGGCCCGGGCCGTCGTGCGCCACCGCTGCGGTGGTGTCAGTGCTGGACGGCCTTCTCGGCGCCCGCGCCGGTGAGGGAGCGGACCTCCATCTCGGCCTGCAGGGTGTCGTGGTCGCGCTCGGGGCGGCCGGTGACGGTGCCGAGCCAGCCCAGGAAGAAGGCCAGCGGGATGGAGACCAGGCCCGGGTTCTCCAGCGGGAACCAGGCGAAGTCCACGGACGTGTTCCTGATCATCGACAGGCTCGCCCCGGTGGTCGGGTCGACCTTGCCGCTGACCACGGGGGAGAAGGTGATGAGCGTGATGCAGCTGATCAGGCCTCCGTAGATCGCCCACAGCGCCCCCCGGGTGTTGAAGCGCTTCCAGAAGAGGGAGTAGACGATCGTCGGCAGGTTCGCGCTGGCCGCCACGGCGAAGGCCAGGGCCACGAGGAAGGCGATGTTCTGGCCGATCGCGAACATCCCGCCGACGATGGCGATGATGCCGATGACGACCACGGTGCGGCGGGCGACCACCACCTCGGCCCCGGAGTCGACCTGCCCCCGCTTGATGACGCTGGCGTACACGTCGTGGGCGAAGGAGGCCGCGGCGGTGATCGCCAGGCCGGCGACCACCGCGAGGATGGTCGCGAAGGCGACGGCGGCGATGAAGCCGAGGAGCAGGGTGCCGCCCAGCTCGTAGGCCAGCAGCAGCGCGGCGCTGTTCGCCCCGCCGGGCGCGGCCTTGATGGCGGTCGGGCCCACCAGCGCACCGGCGCCGTAGCCCAGGACGAGCGTGAACAGGTAGAACAGGCCGATCAGCCAGATCGCCCAGACCACGCTGCGCCGGGCCTCCTTGGCGTCCGGCACCGTGTAGAAGCGCATGAGCACGTGCGGCAGGCCGGCGGTGCCGAGCACCAGGGCCAGGCCGAGCGAGAGGAAGTTGAGCTTCGTCGTCGTGCTCAGGCCGTACTGCAGCCCGGGGCCGAGCAGGCCCTCGGCGTTGGTCGACCCCTCGGCGAGCGCGGTCTGGACGGCGTCGCCGAGCAGGCTGGAGAGGTTGAAGCCGTACATGACGAGCACCCAGACCGTCATCGCCGCGGCGCCGCTGATGAGCAGCACGGCCTTGACGATCTGCACCCAGGTGGTGCCCTTCATGCCGCCGATGAGCACGTAGGCGATCATGAGGACGCCGACCACGGCGACGACGGCGTACTGCCCGCCGGTGCCCTCGATGCCGAGCAGCAGGGCCACCAAGCCGCCGGCGCCGGCCATCTGCGCCAGGAGGTAGAAGAAGCAGACGGCGAGGGTCGCCAGCGCGGCCGCCATCCGCACCGGGCGCTGGCGCAGCCGGAAGCTGAGGACGTCGGCCATGGTGAAGCGGCCGGTGTTGCGCAGCAGCTCGGCCACGAGCAGCAGCGCCACGAGCCAGGCCACGAGGAACCCGATCGAGTACAGGAAGCCGTCGTAGCCGTTGAGCGCGATCGCCCCGGCGATGCCGAGGAAGCTGGCCGCCGAGAGGTAGTCGCCGGCGATCGCGGTGCCGTTCTGCGGCCCGGTGAAGGAGCGACCGCCGGCGTAGTAGTCGGCGGCGGTCTTGTTGTTGCGCGAGGCCCGCAGCACGATGACCAGGGTCACCGCCACGAAGGCCAGGAAGATCGTGATGTTGACCCACGGCTCGCCGACCGCCTCGGGCGCCGCCGCGGCGCTCAGGACCGGCGCGCTCACCGCTTCACGCCCGCGGTCTCGACCCGCTGGCGCAGCGCGGTGGCGGCCGGGTCGAGCTTCCGGTCGGCCCAGCGCCGGTAGGCCATGGTGATCGCGAAGGTGCTGACGAACTGGCCGAGCCCGAACAGCAGGCCGACGGTGATGTTGCTGCCGCCTAGGCGGGTGCTCATGAAGTCGGGCGCGAAGGCGGCCAGCAGCACGTAGCTGGCGTACCAGACGAGGAACGCCGCAGTGGTCGGGAAGATCACCCGGCGGAAGCTGGACCGCAGCGCGGCGAAGTCCTCGCTGGCCTGGACCCCGGCGAAGGTGTCCGGTCCCTCGGGAGGCCTGCCCGGCGTCGGTGCGGCTGGGCGGTCGGCGATGGACATGCGGCCTCCTCGGCGCCGGCTCCGTCGCCGGCCTGTGGTCGCGCACACTGGCCCGTGCGGGGGCGGGTCGTCAACACCGCGCCCGGGAGGCGACCGGTTCGCGGCGGGTCGTCCCGCGGCCGGGCGCGTCAGGCCCGGTCGCTGAGCGCGCAGGCTCGCTCGAGGCCGCCGGCCCAGGACAGGGAGCCGGGCACGGACAGCGCCAGCACGTGCTCGGTGCCGTCCGCCGTGCGCACCACCGCGGTCGGCGCCCCCGGGGCGAGCCGCTCCTGGTCGAGGCAGGGCACCGGGCCGGAGAGCAGGACGCTGGCCGCGCCCCCGGCCTCGATCTCGCGGCCGCCCTCGAGGTCGTCGTCGAAGTCCTCGGCGGGGCCGGACAGGCGCACCTCCAGCAGGGTCACCGGCACCCCGCCGGTGTTGACCAGCTGCAGCTCGAGCAGCGCGCGGGTGTTGTAGTCGTAGCTGCTCGGGGCGCGGGCGGTCACCAGCGCGCCGCCTCCGACGACCACCTGCGCGTGGGTGCGGTCGTGCTCGTCCGCCAGGGTGCTCGCGCGGGCGGCGGCCAGCGGCCCGACCAGGGCGGCGGCCAGGGCGGCCGCCGCCACGGCGCCCAGGGGCCCGCGCACCCAGCCGGGCGTCCGCTCGGGCCACGCCGGGGGCCAGCGCCGTCCTGCGCGCCGGGGGCGCGGCGCCGCTGCGAGGGGGGCGTCGAGCGGGGCGTCGAGCGGGGCGGGCCCGCCCGGTCCGTCGTCGAGGTCCACCACGAGGACGCCGCTGTCCTGGGCCACGGCGCCAGGCTACGGCTCCTCCCGCCCACAGGCCCCCCGTGCGCCCCGCCGTCCCCAGCGCCGCAGCGGGCCCCGCCCGTCGCGGCGCGGCCCGGGCACCGTCGACCTGCCCGGCGTCGCCCGGGGCGGGACGGGTCCGGGACGGGCCCGGGGCGAGGAGGGGTGGTGGTGGCGGTGGAGGCGGCCGGCACGCGGGTGGAGGGCGTCCTGCTCGTGACGGGGCGCGCAGCGCTGGTCGAGGAGGTGGGGCGGCTGGCGGCGGCCGCCGGCGCGCCCGTCGTCGTCGTCCCGGACGCCGGAGAGGCGGGGCGGGCCTGGCTGGAGGCGGGCCTGGTGCTGCTGGGGGACGACGCCGCGGCGCTGGGCGTGCCCGTGCGCCGCTCGGGCGTGCTCCTGCTCGCCCCCGGCCCGGCGGACGACCGGGTGTGGCGGCGGGCGGTGCAGGTGGGCGCGGGCGGCGTGGTCGAGCTGCCGGGCGGCGAGCAGGCGCTGCTGGAGGAGCTGGCCGCCGCGGCGGAGCCGCGCCGCCACCGGCCCACCGGGCGCGTCGTGGGGGTGGTGGGCGGCAGCGGCGGCGCGGGCGCCTCGGTGCTGGCCGTGGCCCTGGCCCGGGTGGCCGCGCGCGAGCGCGCGGTGCTGCTCGTCGACGCCGACCCGCAGGGCGGTGGGCTCGACCTCCTCCTCGGCGCGGAGGCCGAGCCGGGGCTGCGCTGGCCCGACCTCGCGGGCGCCCGCGGCACCGTGCGCGCCTCGCTGCTGCGCGAGGTGCTGCCGGTCGTGGACCGCGTCGCCGTGCTGTCCTGGACGCAGGGCGGCGCCGGTGCCGCCGGCGGCCCGCTGCCGCCCGCGGCGGTGGAGGCGGTGCTGGACGCCGGGGCCCGCAGCCACGACCTCGTCGTGGTGGACCTGCCGCGCCGCGACGACCCGGCCACCCTCGCGGCCCTGTGGCGCCTCGACCTGCTCGTGCTGCTCGTGCCGGGGGAGCTCCGCGCGGTGGCGGCCGCCCGGGGCCTGGCGCAGGTGCTCGTGCGCCACGCCGGTGACGTGCGGGTGGTCCTGGCCCGCCGGCCGCGGGCGGCCCTGGACGCCGACGTGGTCGCCGACCTCCTCGAGCTGCCGCTGCTGGCCCAGATGGAGGCCGAGCCGGGGCTGCCCGCTGCGCTGCACCGCGGCGAGCCGCCGGGCTCCTGCCGCCGGGGCGCGCTGCGCCGGTGCAGCGCCGCCGTGCTGGCCGCGCTGGAGGAGCGCGATCC
>NZ_JBZYWI010000105.1:0-11052 GCF_058932755.1 Quadrisphaera sp. DVD1 | reverse complement strand
CGGCGCCGGCGGGCGCCGTCGTCACGGCGGAGACGCGCCCGTCCGAGCCGCTGTCGGCCCCGCTGCGGCTGCTGCCGGTCGTCGTGCCGGGCGGGCTCGGGGAGCACAAGTGGGCCGACCGCTCCCGGCTGGCCACCGCCGCCGCGCTCACCGGCACCGACCCCGCTGCGGCGGGGGAGGACGTCCTGCTCCTCGACGCCGACGGCGCCGTGCTGGAGACCGGGCGGTACAACGTCCTCGCCGTGGTGGACGGCGTCCTCGTGACGCCGGTGGCCGACGGGCGGCTGCGCCCGGGGACGGCGCGCGCGGCCGTGCTCGAGCTGGCCGGGGCGCTCGCGGTGCCGGTCGACGAGCAGCAGCTGGTGCTCGCCGACCTGGCCGGCGCCACGGAGGTGCTGGTCACCAACGCCCTGCACGGCGTGCGCGGCGTGGCGGAGGTCGCTGGGGTCGGCGCGTGGCCGCCCGGGCCGGTCACCGCCCGGCTGCGGGCGGCCCTGGCGCGGCGCTGGGCCGCTCGCGGCTGAGCGCCGCGCGGTCGGGCCTCAGGCCGCGGCGGGAGGCTCCGGGGACCACCACGGGTCCTCGGGGCAGCCCTCGGCGGCGCAGATCGCGGAGGAGTCCGGGCCCTCGGGAGCGGCCAGGTCGACCAGCAGCGACAGCGGCAGGTGCTGGGCCAGCAGGGCGCGCACGGGTCGCTCGGTGGGGCCCGTGACGGGTCCCCGGGGGGCCGCCTCGGTGGTCGGCTCACGGGTCGTCGGGTCGCTCACGCGGGTGTCCTCCTCGCTCGTCCGGAGGGCTCGGGACGCCCTCGCAGCACGAGCAGGAGATCGTCGGGACGGCGCCCGCGCTTGACCCCGCCGGCCGTTGATCACCCGCTCGCGGAAGACCAGCAGGCCAGCCCGCTGACGCCCCGGGGCGGCGCTCCGCCGCCGGCCGCAGACGCAGCAGAGGCCGGGAGCACGCGTGCTCCCGGCCTCTGCGGTGGGGTGAGTGACGGGACTTGAACCCGCGACATCCGCGACCACAACGCGGCGCTCTACCAGCTGAGCTACACCCACCACGCGCCGCGCGCAGGCGCACGGCAGCGGGACGATCCTAGAGCACGTCCGCGGTGGCGACGACGCGGGCGGCTGCGGCCTGCGCCGTGGCCGAGTCAGGGCCCGGCGCGGGCACGAAGACGGCCTCGCGGTAGTAGCGCAGCTCGAGGATGCTCTCGCGGATGTCGGCCAGCGCCCGGTGGCCCCCGGCCTTGGCCGGCGCGGAGTAGTAGGCGCGGGGGAACCAGCGCCGGCTGAGCTCCTTGATCGAGGACACGTCGATCACCCGGTAGTGCAGGTGCTCCTCGAGGGCCGGCATGTCGCGCGCGATGAACCCGCGGTCGGTGCCGATGGAGTTGCCGGCCAGCGGGGCCCTGCGCGGCTCGGGCACGTGCTCGCGCACGTGGGCGAGCACGGCCTGCTCCGCCTCGGCCATCGTCATGCCGTCGGCGAGCTGCGAGAGCAGGCCCGAGGTGGTGTGCATCTGGCGCACCACGTCGCGCATCTGGTCCAGCGCCTCCTGCGGCGGGCGGATGACGACGTCGATGCCCTCGCCGAGGACGGTGAGCTCGGAGTCGGTGACCAGGGCGGCCACCTCCACGAGCGCGTCCGCGCCGAGGTCGAGGCCGGTCATCTCGCAGTCGATCCAGACGATGCGGTCGGCAGAGGGGCTGGGCACCGGAGCACTCTACGGCGCGAGCGGGCGACGACCGGTGAGGACGCCGTCCGCTGGTTACCCTCGCCACCATGGAGCCGGTCACCCTCGGAGTCGTCCCCGGACCGGTGGGGGAGCCCGCTGCGCCCGTCCCCGCCCGCACCCCACGGCGAGGAGCCGTGGCGCGCGTGCTGGTGCAGGTGGCCATCGTGCTCCTGCTCCTGGGCTGCGGGGTGCTCACCACGCTCGCCGTGGTCGGCGACACGGGCGTGCCCGGGCTCGTGGTCGGCGTCCTGCTCGCGGTGGTGCCGGTCTTCCCCGTCGTGGCCGCCTTCCTCTGGCTCGACCGCTACGAGCGGGAGCCCCCGTCACTGCTGCTGTTCGCCTTCGCGTGGGGGGCGTTCGTGGCGACCTTCGTCGCGCTGGTGATCAACACCTCGTCCCTGGAGCTGCTGCGCGCCGCCGGCGGCGACGCGGGGCTCGTGCCGGTGGCCGTGGCCCCGGTGGTGGAGGAGACCGCCAAGGGGCTGGCGATCGTCGTCGTCCTGCTGCTGCGCCGCCGCGAGTTCGACGGCGTCGTCGACGGCATCGTCTACGCCGGGATGGCCGGCATCGGCTTCGCCTTCGTGGAGAACGTGCTCTACCTCGGCCGCACGCTGCTGGACGAGGGCGGTGGCCCCACGGCCGCGGTGTTCGTCGTCCGGTGCATCTTCTCCCCGTTCGCCCACCCGCTGTTCACCGCCGCGACCGGCATCGGCATCGGGCTGGCGGTCAGCCGGCGCTCGCCGCTCGTGCGCGTGCTCGCCCCGCTCGCCGGGCTCGTGGTGGCGGTGCTGCTGCACGCCACCTGGAACTGGGGCGCGACCGCGGGCCTGGAGGGCTTCGCGAGCCGGTACGTGGCGGTGCAGGTGCCGCTGTTCCTCCTCGCCATCGCCGTCGCCGTGGCCG
The DNA here is from genome assembly GCF_058932755.1 of Quadrisphaera sp. DVD1. Taxonomy (NCBI): domain Bacteria; kingdom Bacillati; phylum Actinomycetota; class Actinomycetes; order Kineosporiales; family Kineosporiaceae; genus Quadrisphaera; species Quadrisphaera sp. DVD1. The sequence goes on along the minus strand of NZ_JBZYWI010000105.1, from coordinate 8,412 downwards.
CCCGGGCCCGCGAGGGCCGGCTGGTGCGCCGCCACCTCGGCGCCTACGCCGCGAGCGGCTGGGTGACCGGCTCCGAGGCCCGGATGCTCGGGTCGCTGTCCGAGCGGGCCCGCGCCCGCGACTGGGCCGCGCGCACCCTCGGCCGCTCCGCCCGCCGCGCGATGCGCGACTTCCAGGAGCTCGGCAGCGAGCTCGCGTTCCTGCGCGAGCGCGTCGTGCGCGGCACCGCCCCGCACGACGCCGCCGACACCGAGCTGCGCACGCTGCAGGCCATGTGGCACCTGCGGCGCGGCTTCCTGCCCCGCGCCGCGCTGCCGGACGCCGGGGTGACGGGGGCCGGGCTGCAGGACGCCGTCCGCGCGACCCCCGGCACCGCTGCGGGCCTGCGGGGCGATGGCTGAGCCCTCGTCGCTGCTGCTCGCGCTCGACCTCACCGGGACGTTCGCCTTCGCGCTCAACGGCGCGCTGACCGCGGTGCGCGCCGCGCGCCTGGACATCGTCGGCGTGATCACCCTCGGTGCGATCACGGCCGTCGGCGGCGGCGTCGTGCGCGACGTCCTCCTCGGCGCGCTGCCCCCGGCGACCTTCAGCGACTGGCGCTACCTCGCCGTGGCCACCGCCGGGGCCCTGGTCGCCTTCCTCTGGGCGCACCGCCTGGACCGCCTCGTCACGCCGATCACCCTCCTGGACGCCGCGGGGCTGGGCCTGTTCGCCGTGACCGGCGCAGGCCGCGCGCTGGAGGTGGGGATCGGGCCGTTCCAGGCCGTGCTGCTGGGCGCGGTCACCGGCGTCGGCGGCGGCACGCTGCGCGACGTGCTGCTCGGCCGGATCCCCACCGTGCTCCGCGCGGAGCTGTACGCGATCCCGGCGCTGCTGGCCGCGGGCATCACGGTGGCGGCCTCGGCGCTCGGCCTGCAGGGCCTCGCGGCGGCTCTCGTCGCCGCCGGCGCGTGCTTCGCGCTGCGCTGGGCCGGGGTCCGCTTCGACCTGCACGCCCCCAGCCCCCGAGCGCCGGGGTCGGCGTGAGGGTCAGTGCTCGTGCAGGTCGGGAGGGCCGCTGGCCAGGACGGCCTCGCTCAGGGCCCGCACCGCGGGGCGGTCGGCGCTGCGGGGGTTGGTGAGCAGCACCAGGTCGATGAGGCCGAGCTCGGGCAGCCGCGACGTCGGCTCCAGCGCCACGAGCTGGGCGGGCACGAGGGTGCTGGCCAGGGCCGAGACGCCGATGCCGGCCACGACGGCGGCGATGAGGCCGTTGACGCCGCGGCACACGCACGCGCTGCGGAACGGCGTCCCGGCCCGCTCCAAGGCGTCCTGCATGGCGGTGCGGCTGATGCTCGGGTTCGGGTAGACCACCAGCGGCAGCGGGCGGGCGGCGTCCGGGCGCACGCGAGGGGTCTCTGCGGGGGCGCCCACCCAGACCAGGCGGTCGCGCCGCACCAGCTGGCCGCGGCCCTCCCCGGGCGGGCGCTTGCCGATGAAGAGGTCCAGGCGGTCGTTCTCCAGGCGGCGGTGCAGGGTGCCGCTCTGGTCCACGGTGAGGTCGAGGTCGACCCCGGGGTGGTCGCGGCGGAACTCGCGGAGCATGTGCGGCAGGCGGGTCAGGGCCAGGTCGTCGGACATCCCGATCCGCAGGCGGCCCTGCGGGCGCGCGCCGCTGAAGTACGCCGACGCCTGCTCGTGGGAGGCGAGGATCGAGGCCGCGAAGCCGATCATCGCCTCGCCGTCCCCGGTCAGGGCCACCGAGCGGGTGTCGCGGTGGAGCAGGACGCGCCCGGTCGCCGCCTCCAGCCGCCGCACGTGCTGGCTGACCGTCGGCTGGCCGAGGCCCAGGCGGGCCGCGCCGCGGGTGAAGCTGCGGGTCTGCGCGACCGCGAGGAACGAGCGCAGGAGGGCGGGGTCGTAGTCGGTCATCGCGCTCCGCAATAGGAGTCAGTGGCGTGATCCAGAGTCAGAATACGTGGGGCCGGGGAAGGGTGCAGGCGTGAGCGACGCCCCCGGCCCCGACGGCGACCAGCCGCGAGGGGCGCTCGCCGTGCTGCGCGTGCGCGACGCCCGGGTCTTCTTCAGCGGGCACGCCGTGGCCAGCACGGGCATGTGGACGCAGAGCCTGGCCCAGGACTGGCTCGTGCTCGAGCTCACCGGCAGCGCGTCGGCGGTCGGGGTCACCATGGCCCTGCAGTTCCTGCCGGTGCTCGTGCTCGGCGTCCACGGCGGGGCGCTCGCCGACCGGTTCCCCAAGCGCTCGGTGCTGCTCGCCACCCAGGGCGCCACCGGGCTGCTCAGCGCCGTCCTGGCGGTGCTGTGCCTGAGCGGGGCGGTGCGGCCCGCGCACGTCTACCTGCTGGCGCTCGCGGGCGGCGTCGTCTTCGCCGTCGACCACCCCACCCGCCAGGTGCTCGTCACCGAGCTCGTGCCCCCGCCGCTGCTGCGCGGCGCGGTGGCGCTGACGGCGGCGGTCTCGCAGGCCAGCCGCCTGGTCGGGCCGGCGACGGGCGGCCTCCTCATCAGCGCCGCGGGCATCGGGTGGGCCTTCGTCGCGACCGCGCTGTGCTCGCTGGGCGCGCTGCTGGCCCTCGTCGCCGTCCGCGCGGTGGCGCCGGTGGCGCGGGCCGGCCACGAGCGGGGGCAGCTGCGGCAGGCCCTGCGCCACGTCGCCGAGCGCCCCCACGTGGCCTGGACGGTGGTGCTGGTCGCCGTCGTGGGCACCTTCGGGCTGAACTTCCCCATCGTCATCTCCGGCATGGCCCGCACCGCCTTCGGCGGCGGCGCCGACCTCTACGGCCTGCTCCAGGTCGCCGTGGCCGCAGGGTCGGTCACCGGCGCCCTGGTCGTGGCCGGGCGGGTGAGCACGCGGCTGCGCCTGCTCGTGGGGATGGCCGCGGTCTTCAGCGCGGTGCAGGCCAGCGCCGCCCTCGCGCCGAGCGCCCTGGCGTTCGGCGCCGTCCTGTTCCTCATGGGCGCCACGAACATCGCCTACCAGGCGATGGCCAGCTCCTCGGTGCAGCTGTGGATCGACCCGGCGATGCGCGGGCGCGTCATGGGGCTGTACTCGCTGGCGCTCATGGGCGGCACGCCGCTGGGAGCGCCGCTGGTCGGCTGGGTCACCGAGCACCACGGGCCGCGCGCGGGCCTGGCGCTGTGCGGGCTCGTGCCGCTGGCCGCGGCCCTCGTCGTCGCCGTGCTCGTCCGCCGCGGCAGCCGGCCGGTCGTGGAGGCCCGTCCCCGCGCCCCGCGGCGGCTCAGGCCGATCGGCAGCGCCGGCTGATCCGGGGTCGAGCACAATGGCGCGCGTGAACACCGTGGCGAGCGCCGACGTCCACGCGCAGGTGCCGGCGGGCGAGGCTCCCGCCGTGGACGCCGCCGTGGCGGTGATGACCACCGCCGTGGGTTCCGGCGGCCGCCTGGGCGTGGCCTTCTCCGGTGGCGTGGACTCCTCGCTGCTGCTGGCCCTGGCGGTGCGGGCGCTGGGCCCCGCCCGGGTGGTCGCCGTCCTCGGCGTCTCTCCCAGCCTGGCGGCCGACGAGCGGGCCGCCGCCCACGCGGTCGCCGCCTCCGTCGGGGCGCCGGTGGTGGAGGTGGCGACCTTCGAGGGGGAGAGCGAGGCCTACCGCCGCAACGGCCCGGACCGCTGCTTCCACTGCAAGGACGAGCTGTTCACCCGGATCTCCTCCGAGGTGGTCACCGCGCAGGGCCTGACCGCGGTGGCCTACGGGGAGAACGCCGACGACGCGCGCCGCCCCGACCGCCCCGGGGCCCGAGCGGCCACCGACCACGCCGTCCTGCGGCCGCTCGCCGACGCCGGACTGGACAAGGCGGCGGTGCGCCGGCTCGCCCGCGCCCTCGGCCTGCCCAGCGCCGACAAGCCCGCCGCTCCCTGCCTGGCCTCGCGGATCCCGCACTTCTCCGAGGTGACGCCCGAGAAGCTCGCCCAGGTCGACGCCGCGGAGTCCGGGCTGCGCGCGCTCGGCCTCGGTGACCTGCGGGTGCGCCACCACGGCGACGTCGCGCGCCTGGAGGTGCCCGAGGCCGACCTCGTGGCCGTGGTGACCGCGCCGCTGCGCGAGCAGGTGCGCGCCGCCGTCCGCGCCGCCGGGTTCCGCTTCGTCGCCCTGGACCTCGCGGGCGTGCAGTCCGGGGCCTTCACGCTGCCGCTGGTCGGCGTCCGTGAGCCCTGACCCCGACGGCTGGCAGCCGCCCGCGGCGCTGGCGGCCTTCGCCGACCTGGACGCCGACCGCGCCGCCCGCCGCGGCTACCCCGAGGCGGTGTTCTGCGAGGGCAAGACGGTCGAGCAGGTGCGCGTGATCGCCGCGGCCGTGCGCGAGCGAGCGGCCCGCACGCTGTTCACCCGGGTGCTGCCCGAGCAGCTCCCGGCGCTGCGGGAGGAGCTGCCGGACGCCGCCTGGACGCCGGACGCCCGGATCCTCGCCTGGCCGGGCGAGGCGCCGGAGCCCACCGGTGGGCTGGTCGTCGTGGTCGCGGCGGGCACCTCCGACCTGCCGGTGGCGCACGAGGCCGCGGTGACCGCCCGCCACCTCGGGCGCGCGTGCGAGCTCGTCGTCGACGTCGGCGTGGCCGGGCTGCACCGGGTCCTGGGGCACCTGGACCTGCTGCGCCGCGCCCGCGTGGTCGTCGTCGTCGCCGGCATGGACGGCGCGCTGCCGGGCGTGGTGGCCGGGCTCGTCTCCGCCCCGGTCGTCGCCGTGCCCACCTCGGTCGGCTACGGCGCGGCCTTCGGCGGGCTCGCGCCGCTGCTGACCATGCTCAACGCCTGCGCCCCCGGGGTGGCCGTGGTCAACATCGACAACGGCTACGGCGCCGGCCACCTCGCGGCGCAGGTCGCGGCGTCCTGAGCCCCTGGCCGACTACGCCCCGGGCGTCGTCGGCCAGGGGCGGCCGGCGGCCAGCCCGGCGTCCACCGCCGCGGCGCGGGCCAGGACCAGCACCTGCGCCACCGGCTGACCCAGCTGCCCGGCGAGGGCCCGCACGTCCTCGAACTCCGGCATGGCCTGCACGACCACCCCGGCCCGGTGCCCGACCTTGACCCGCACGGAGCCCGCTCCGGCGACCGGCACCTCCTGCCAGGCGCGCTCCAGCACGTCGCGGACGACGGTGCTGCGCCGCACGCCGAGCGTGCTGGTGTGGGCCAGGACCGCGGCCGAGAGGGCGTCGGCGTCCGCCGGGGCGGCCAGCACGTGCAGGGTGTGGCCCGGGCGGCCCTTCTTCATGAGCACCGGGCTCAGCCACGCGTCGGCAGCGCCGGCGGCGAGCAGGTGCGCGAGGACGTCCGGCCACACCCGCGGGTCGAGGTCGTCGACCGTGGTCTCCAGGAGCACGGCGGGCTCACCGGCCGGCGCCGGCGCGCTGGCGGGGGCGGGGGCGGGGGCGGGGGCGGGGGCGGGGGCGGGGGAGCCGAGCACGACCCGCACGACGTTGGCGCGCCCGGGGACGTCGCGGGTGCCCGCACCGACGCCGGACGCCTCCACCCGCAGCGCCGGCAGCGGCCCGGAGCCCTGCGCCAGAGCGGTCAGCAGCGCCAGGCCGGTCGGCGTCGCGAGCTCCCCGGTGGCGCCGGGGCCGCCCGTGCCCCCCGCCAGCACGTCCCAGCCGCGCGCCAGCTCCAGCACGGCGGGCACCGGCACCGGCAGGGAGCCGTGCGCGGCCCGCACCGTGCCCGAGCCCAGCGCCACGGGCGAGGTGACCAGGGCCGTGACGCCGAGCGCGTGCAGCGCCGCGACGGTGCCCACGACGTCGGCGACGGCGTCCAGCGCGCCGACCTCGTGGAAGTGGACCTCGCTGGCGGGCACCCCGTGCACCCGTCCCTCGGCCTCGGCGAGGCGCGCGAACACCGCGGTCGCGCCGACCCGGACGGGCTCGGGCAGGTCCGCGGCCTCGAGCAGCTCCCGCACGGTGGTCCAGGTGCGGTGCGGCGGGTCGTCGACGAGCACGTCGACGTCGACCTTCGCGGCGCGCAGCCCGGCCCGGACGACCTCGGAGCGGCGCAGGCGCACGGCTCCCGGCACGACGGCGTCCACCGCGGCCTGCAGGACGGCGAGGTCGGCGCCGGCGTCCACGAGCGCGCCGAGGAGCATGTCGCCGGCCACCCCGGCCGTCGCGTCGACCCAGGCCAGGCGCTGTGCGGTCACGCCGCGGACTGTAGCCAGCGCCCGGTCGCGGACGGCGAGCGCGCCCGGCAGCCTGGGGGCCACGGCCAGCACGAGCGAGGAGGCGGGGTGGCGACGACGTCCGGCAGGGCCCACCCCGCAGCGGGGACGGCGGAGGCGCGCCGCTCGCTGCTCGTGGCGGCGATGGCCGGGGTCGCCCTCATGGCTGCGCTCGACGAGGTCGTCTTCCACCAGCTGCTCGGGTGGCACCACTTCTACGACCGCTCCACGAGCCAGGTGGCACTGCTCTCCGACGGGCTGCTGCACGCCGGGGAGCTCGTGCTGCTCGTGGCGAGCGGCTTCCTCTTCGCCGACCTGCGCCGCCGCGGCGCGCTGGCCGTGCGGTGGGCGTGGGCGGGCCTGTTCCTCGGGCTCGGCGGCTTCCAGCTCTTCGACGCCGTCGTCGACCACAAGGTGCTGCGGGTGCACCAGGTGCGCTACGGCGTCGACCTGCTGCCCTACGACCTGGCCTGGAGCCTCGGCGGCGTGCTGCTGCTCGGCGTCGGCGCGGTGCTGGCCCTGCGCGCCCGCGGTGGTCGCTGAGGCGCACGGCGGCCACGCGGACCACGGCGCGGCCGCCGCCGGCTCGGTGTTCGGCTCGGTGTTCGACTCGGTGCCCGGGTGGGTCCTCGCGGTGCTGCTGGTCGGCGCGCTCGTGCTGCCGTACCGCGTGGGCGTCGCGCGGGTGCGGGCCGGCGGTCGGCGCTGGAGCCCGTGGCGCACCGCGGCCTGGACCACCGGGGCGGTGCTCGTGGGGGCGGCGCTGGCTCCGCCGCTGGCCGAGGCCGCGCACGCCACCGCGCGCGGGCACACGGCCCAGCACCTCGTCCTGGGCATGTACGCCCCGCTCGCGCTGGTGCTGGGGTCGCCGGTGCGGCTGCTGCTGGGCGCCGGGTCGCGAGCGGTCCGGGCGCGCGTCGCCGCCGTGCTCCACGCGCCGCTCGTGCGCGTGCTCTCCTCCCCGGCGGTCGCGGCGCTGCTCGACACCGGGGGCCTGTACCTGCTGCACCTGACGCCGCTGCACGCCCTGAGCCAGCGCGAGCCGCTGGTGCACGGCGCGGTCGTCGTCCACTTCCTCCTCGCCGGGTCGCTGTACGCCTGGGCGATCGCCGGCCCCGACCCCGCGCCCCGGCGGCCGGGGACCGCGACCCGGGTCGCCGTCCTCGTGCTCGCCGCGGGGGCCCACGGCTACCTCGCCAAGCTGCTCTACGGCCGCGCGGCGGTGCTGCCGCCGGGGGCTGCGGGCAGCGCCGCGGACCGCGAGCAGGCCGCCGTGCTCCTGTCCTACGGCGGGGACGCCGCCGAGCTGCTGCTGGCCACGGCGCTGTTCGCCGGCTGGTACCGCCTGCGCGGACGCCGGGGCGTCCGGGGGATGATGCGCTCAGCCGCCGGGGGAGAGCGCTGATGAGTGGGGACGCACCGCGGCGAACGGCGTCCTGCTCTCGGCCCTGACGGCGGCCGGCCTCGGGCTCCTGGCGGCCGAGGTGGTCGCCGAGGTGCTGCTCTTCGCGGGCAGCTACCAGGTGCAGCGGGAGTGCGTGCTCATCCCGGGCCGCTCGCGGGCTCGACGCGCTGAGGGGCGGCGTCAGGAGGCGTGCGCGCGCCAGGCCTGCCAGGCCCGCGGCGCGGTGGCGCTGACCGCCCCCGAGGCCCGGGCGACGGTGACGAGGCCGCCCTCGTCCAGCCGGACCGTGCGGCGCGCGCCGTCGGGGTCGCGCAGGGGCACCCGCCACCCGGCGTGCCCGAGCGCGGGTCCCGAGGCCCGCCAGGCGCCGCCGACGCCCACGAGCGCGCTCAGGCACCCGGCGTCCAGGAGCTCCTCGACGAGCAGGTCGGCGGCCAGGGCGTGCTGCGCGTCCAGGCCCGGCAGCTGCACCGGGCCGGTGCGCCACGCCAGCTGGTCCTCCACGCCCACCCCGACGCCGGGTGCCTCGCTGAGCGAGAGCAGCAGCAGCGTCTCGGGGGAGACGGCGGACGGACGCAGCGTCGGAGCGGCGGCGAGGGCGGCCAGCTCGCCGTCGGGCCCCCACCGCTCGGTGAGCTCGCCGAGCAGGAGCAGGCCCTCCTCCAGCGCCCCGGCGTGCTCGGCCAGCACCCGGACGCTCACGCGCGTGCCCAGTCCGGGAGCGGAGGTGGAGAAGGCGATCAGCGGCACCTCACCGGCGCTGGTCACCGCACGTCGTCCGGGGCCTGCACCTGGGCCTGCGCGGTCGCGGGCACGTCGCGGGAGGCGCTCGGCACCCCCGGCGC
>NZ_JBZYWI010000104.1:0-11278 GCF_058932755.1 Quadrisphaera sp. DVD1 | reverse complement strand
GCACCCAGCCGGGCGCGCGTCACCTGACGGATCCCCGAGGCCCGCGGGTGCTCGCGCTCCCCGGGTCTCAGGGCACGCGGACGGACCAGGCGTCGGCCGCCGTGCGCCAGTGGTGGCGCGCCTGCGCCGGCGTGGTCTCGCCGTCGGCGTTGAGGGCGAACGGGCGCCCGTCCACGGCCTCGAGCAGCACGTCCGCGCCCCGGGTCACCGCCACGTCGCGCCGCTCCACGTGCTGGCCGCGCCACAGCGCGCCCGCGTAGCCGGCGCGCGCCAGGGGGCCCGTGGCGGTGGAGACCATGACGTCGACGACGCCGTCGTGCGGCACGGAGGAGGGCGAGACGGGCGCGCCGCCGCCGATCGTCGTCCCGATGCTGGCGGCCACCATGAGCAGGGGCGCGCGCCCGTCGTGGACCTCGCGCCCGTCCACGACCACCCGCACGTGCCAGGGCCGGGCGACGCCGGCGGCCAGCACCCCGATCGGGTAGGCGCCCCGGCGCAGCACCGGCTTGAGGCGCTCGGCGCGCTGCGTGGCCGCCACCCCGATCCCGGCGTGCACGGCGTTGACGGCGATCCCGCCCCCGTCGTCGACGAGGAGCTCCATGTCGACCGGCGTGCCGGTCAGCGCGGTGCGCGCCGCCGCCGCCGGGTCGCCGATCGGCAGGCCCAGGGAGCGGGCGAGGTCGTTGCCGGTGCCCATCGGCACCAGCCCCACCGGGCCGGCGGCCCGCAGCGCCCCGGTGTCGTGGAGGGCCTGCACCGCCGCGTGCAGGGAGCCGTCGCCGCCGAGCACCACCAGGCGCCGGCCGGCGAGGCGGGCGAGCGCGCCGCGCAGGTCGTCCAGGGACGCCGTCCGCGCCACCTCGAGCACGCCCCCGAGCTCGCTGGCGCCGGTGCCCAGGGCCGCCAGCGCGGCGTCCAGCTCGCGCCCGGCCGACCCCGCCCGGGCGTTGACCAGCGCCAGGACGCCGGGGTTCCCCCGGGTCCCGGCGTCGTGCTGCGGATCGCGGTCGCCGTCGTGCACGGGTCCTCCGGTAGCCTCGCCGCGGCGCCTGCGGGCGCCGTCCGCAAGATCGTCCCAGCAGCGCCTGGGATCCGCCTGACAGTGCAGGAGACCACCGCATGCCCGCGATCGTGCTCGTCGGCGCCCAGTGGGGGGACGAGGGCAAGGGCAAGGCGACCGACGTCCTCGGCTCCCGCGTGGACTACGTCGTGAAGTACAACGGCGGCAACAACGCCGGCCACACCGTCGTGGTGGGCGACGAGAAGTACGCCCTGCACCTGCTGCCGTCGGGCATCCTCACCCCCGGCTGCACCCCGGTGATCGGCAACGGCGTCGTGGTCGACCTGTCGGTCCTCTTCGAGGAGCTCGAGGCGCTCAGCGCCCGCGGCGTGGACGTCTCGCGGCTGATGCTCTCGGCCAGCGCGCACCTCATCGCGCCCTACCACCGCACGGTGGACCGGGTCAGCGAGCGCTTCCTCGGCAAGCGGAGGATCGGCACCACCGGGCGCGGCATCGGCCCGGCGTACGCCGACAAGATCAACCGCGTCGGCCTGCGCGTCCAGGACCTCTTCGACGAGAAGATCCTCGCCCAGAAGGTCGAGGGAGCGCTGGACACCCGCAACCAGCTGCTGGTGAAGGTCTACAACCGCCGCGCGATCACCGTCGACGAGATCGTCGACGAGCTGCTGTCCTACGCCGACCGGGTCAGGCCGATGGTCGCCGACACCGGGCTGGAGCTCACCCGGGCGCTGGACGCCGGCCGCACCGTCGTCTTCGAGGGCGGCCAGGCCACCCTGCTCGACGTCGACCACGGCACGTACCCGTTCGTCACGTCCTCCAACGCCACCGCCGGCGGGGCCTGCACCGGCTCCGGGGTGCCGCCGAACCGGATCGACCGCGTCGTCGCCGTCGTCAAGGCGTACACGACCCGCGTCGGCGAGGGCCCGTTCCCGACCGAGCTCACCGACGACGTCGGCGAGGGCCTGCGCCGCGCCGGCGGCGAGTTCGGCACGACGACGGGCCGCCCGCGGCGCACCGGCTGGTACGACGCGCTGATCGCCCGCTACTCGGCGCGGATCAACGGGGTCACCGACTTCGTGCTCACCAAGCTCGACGTGCTCACCGGCTACGAGACGATCCCGGTCTGCGTCGCCTACGACGTCGACGGCGTCCGCCACACCGAGATGCCGGTCAACCAGACCGACTTCCACCACGCGGTGCCGGTCTACGAGGAGCTGCCCGGCTGGAGCGAGGACATCTCCGCCGCCCGCCGCTTCGAGGACCTCCCGAAGAACGCCCAGGACTACGTCCTGGCGCTGGAGGAGATGTCCGGGGCGCGGATCTCGGCGGTCGGGGTCGGCCCGGACCGCGAGGAGATCATCGTCCGCCACGACCTCCTGGAGGGGTGAGCGTGCGCGTCCTGCTCGTCGGCGGGGGTGCCCGCGAGCACGCCCTGGCCCGATCGCTGGCCGCGGACCCGGCCGTGACGGGCCTGTGGGCGGCCCCGGGCAACCCCGGCATCGCCGCCGAGCCGGGCGTCTCGGGCTGCCTGCCCGTGGTGGCCACCGACCCGGTCGCGGTCGCCGACCTCGCGCGCGAGCTCGCCGCCGACCTCGTCGTCGTCGGCCCCGAGGCGCCGCTCGTGGCGGGCGTGGCCGACGCCGTGCGCGACGCGGGCATCGCCTGCTTCGGCCCCTCGGCCGCCGCTGCGCAGCTCGAGGGCAGCAAGGCGTTCGCCAAGGCCGTGATGGCCGCGGCCTCGGTGCCCACCGCCATGGCCCGGGTGTGCACCCAGATCGGTCACGTCGCCGAGGCCCTGGACGCCTTCGGCGCCCCGCACGTGGTCAAGGACGACGGGCTCGCCGCCGGCAAGGGCGTCGTGGTCACCGACGACCGGGCCGAGGCCCTCGCCCACGCGGCCGCCTGCCTGGCCCGGCCGGGCGGCACCGTGGTGGTCGAGGAGTTCCTCGACGGGCCCGAGGTCTCGCTGTTCTGCCTCTGCGACGGCACGACCGTGGTGCCGCTGGCGCCCGCCCAGGACGCCAAGCGGGCCCTGGACGGCGACCAGGGCCCCAACACCGGCGGCATGGGCGCCTACTCGCCGCTGCCCTGGGCGCCGCCGGGGCTCGTGGCCGAGGTGGTCGAGCGGGTGGCGCAGCCGGTGGTCGACGAGATGCGCCGCCGCGGCACGCCCTTCACCGGCGTCCTGTACTGCGGGCTCGCGCTGACCGGCCGGGGCGTGCGGGTCATCGAGTTCAACGCCCGCTTCGGCGACCCGGAGACCCAGGTCGTGCTCGCGCGCCTGCTCACCCCGCTGGGCGGCGTCCTGCACGCCGCGGCCACCGGCGCCCTGGCCGACGCCGTCGCCGACCGCCCGCTGCGCTGGAGCGACGGCGCGGCCGTCACCGTGGTCGTCGCCGCCGCGGACTACCCCGCCGCGCCCCGCACCGGCGACCCGGTCACGGGGCTGGAGCCCCCGGGCGCTGACGCGTACGTGCTCCACGCGGGCACCGCGCTGGACGCCGACGGGCGCCTGGTCTCCGCCGGGGGCCGCGTGCTCTCGGTGGTGGGCACCGGCGCCGACCTGGCCGCCGCGCGCGACGCCGCCTACGCCGCCACCGCGCGCGTGGTCCTGCCGGGCTCGCACCACCGCACCGACATCGCCGCCCGGGCGATCGCGGAGGACGCCGCCGGCCGCTGAGCCGGGTCGGAGGGTCCCGGACCTCGTCTCACGCGGCCGTCCGGTCAGCGCGGGCCGTCGGGGGCCGTCCCGCGGAGCCCGCGGTCGAGGAGGGCGATGAGCCACTCGAAGCTCTCGTCGACGTCGGTGGAGTACTGGAAGCCGCCGACGGACTCCAGGGTGGCGAAGCCGTGGAGCGCGCTGCGCAGCGCGCGCAGGGCGTGGACCTCGTCCTCGGGAGCGATGTCGTAGCCGCGCAGCACCGCCCGCAGCGGCTCGAGGCCCGTCGCGGCCGCGGCCGCGACGGGGTCCTGCGCATCGCCGGCGACGACCCGGATCCCGACGGTGGCCCCGTAGCGCCCCGGGTGGGAGGTGACGAAGCCGCGCAGCGCCCGGGCCGCGGCACCGAGGGCCTGGGTGCCGGAGCGGCCCTGGATCGCCGCGCCGATCGCCTCGCCGGCCTGGGTCAGCGCCAGGGCGGCGATCCGGCGGGTCAGGTCGCCCTGGCTGGCGACGTGCTTGTAGAGGGACGGTGCGCGCACCCCGAGCCGCTCGGCGACCTGAGCCAGCGTCAGGTCGGACCAGCCGACCTCGTCGGCCAGGTCCGCGCCGGCGGCCACGACGGCGGCGGGGGTCAGCCCGGCCCTAGGCACGGGCCGGGCCCTCGCCGGTGGCGCTCATGGTGCCGCTGGTGGTGGAGCTGAGGAAGGGGAGCAGCAGCTCGAGCACCTGCGCGGGGTGCTGGACGTGGGGGTAGTGCCCGCTGCCGGGGACGACCGCCAGGCGGCCCAGCCCGGCGGGCAGGTCGGCGAGGATGCGCTCGCCCTCGGCGCGGGGGTCGGGCCAGTCGGGGTCCTCGCCGCCCTGGATCACCAGGACCGGGCAGCGCACGTGGGCCAGCTGGGCGCCGGCGTCGGTGGGCGCGGTCCTCCCCATCGCCTGCAGGGCCCTCATCCGGCCCGGCTCGGCCAGCATCGCCTGGATGTGCGCCACGCGGGCGTCGTGGTCGGCGGGCCTGGCGCCGGGCCCGGTGACGGGGTGGGCGAGGTCGAGGTCGAGGTACGCGGCCCAGGCCCGCGTGCTGCCGAGCGCCGTGGTGGCCAGGAGCTGGACCATGCCACGACGGAAGCGCCCGTCGCGCAGGTCGCCCAGGGACAGCGTCTGCTTGCGGGTGAAGGGCGCCAGCTCGACCACCGCGGTGACCAGCTCGGGGGCCTTCGCCGCAGCGATGGTGACGGCACCGCCGGCGATGGAGTGCCCGACGAGCACGACCGGTCCGCCTGAGTCCTTCGTGAGGTGCTCGGCCACGGCGAGGAGGTCGCCAGCGATGTCGGTGCGGGTGTAGGAGGCCCAGCGGGCGCTGGACTCCCCGGCGCCGCGCAGGTCGACGGCGGCCACGCGGTACCCGGCGGCCACCAGCGCGGGCGCCAGGGAGCGGTAGGCGCGGCGGTCGTCGCCCATGCCGTGGGCCAGCACCAGCAGCGGGCCCGAGGTGCCGCTCAGCTCGTAGGCCAGGGTGCCGCCCTCGACGCTCAGGTGCTGGGTCGTGGGGCTCGGCGGGTGCTCGGTCATGGTGGCCTCCGTGGTGGCTAACTGATGTAGCCAAAAGCTATAGCCAATAGCCAAGTCCGTCAAGGGGGTCGTCCTGACCAGGTCCTGCGCCCCGGTGACGCCTACGCTCCGGGCATGGCTTCCCACCGCAAGCCACTCGACGACCTGCGCGAGACCGTCGGTCGCCTGGGCGACCAGCTCCCGCGGCCCGGTCTGCGGGGCGTGGACGACCGGGTCAGCGACTTCTTCGGCGGCCGCCCTGGACCGGCCCGGCCGCTGGCGGCGGTCCAGGCGGAGCTCGACGGGCTGGTCGGCCTGGAGACGGTGAAGGAGCAGGTGCAGGCGCTCGTCGCCCTCCTGCAGGTGCAGGCGCGGCGCAAGGCGCACGGGCTGCCCGAGGTGGCGACGTCGCAGCACCTCGTGTTCCTCGGCAACCCGGGCACGGGCAAGACCACGGTGGCGCGGCTCCTGGCCGAGATGTACCGGGCGGTCGGCCTGCTGCAGAAGGGCCACCTGGTCGAGGTCGACCGCGCCGCCCTCGTCGGGCAGTACGTCGGGGCGACCGCGATCAAGACGGACCGCGTGATCCGCCGGGCGCTCGACGGCGTCCTGTTCATCGACGAGGCGTACTCGCTGGCGCCTGAGGGCGAGGGCCGGCTCGACTTCGGCCCCGAGGCGGTCGAGGTCCTGCTCAAGCGCATGGAGGACCACCGCCACCGCCTGGTGGTGATCGTGGCCGGCTACCCCCGGCTCATGGAGTCGTTCCTGCTCTCGAACCCCGGCCTGCGCTCCCGGTTCGCCCGCGAGATCAGGTTCCCCGACTACTCGACGGCCGAGCTCGAGGAGATCTTCGCGATCACCGTGGCGCAGCACGAGTACGTGCTCGAGCCCGGCGCCGACGCGACGCTCCGCCGCGTCCTCGCCGGCCTCCGCCCCGGTGAGGGCTCCGGCAACGCGCGCTTCGCCCGCACGCTGTTCGAGCAGGCGCTCAACCGCCAGGCGCTGCGGCTCACGCGCGACGGGGACGTGGAGGCGCTCGACCGCGTCGACGTGACGACGCTCACCGCGGACGACGTCGCCGGGGCCGCCCTCGCCCTCGGCGAGGAGCCCGCGCGCGAGTCCGAGCCCGAGCCCTCGCGGTGGTGGCGCTGGCTGGGGTGACGGTGCGCCCGGTGACGAGGCTCAGCCGGCCAGGTGGAACCAGACGGACTTGCCCTGGGCCTGGCGCGGGAGGCCCGGGATCGCCGGCGGCGCGCCGTCGGCCGGGATCCCGCCCTCGCGCACGCCCCAGTCGTCGCTGATCAGCGCCACGAGCGCCATGCCGCGGCCGCTCTCCTCCATCGGCCCGGCGTCGCGGGCCACCGGCCAGGTGGGGCTGGAGTCGGTCACCGAGACGGCGATGCCGTCCGGGCTCTCGCAGTCCACGTCCATCGTCACCAGCGACCCGCCGTGCAGGACGGCGTTGGTCACCAGCTCCGAGACCAGCAGCTCCACCTCGTCGCGCGTCTCCTGCGAGTGGTCCTCGCACAGCGCGTTCCGCACGAAGCCGCGCGCGAGGAGGGGGGCCTTGGGGTCCTTGGGCAGCCTCAGACGCACGAGCACCTGCTTGCGAGCACCGGATCTCCTGTCGTGGTCGGTCCGTCGGCGCACCCCGGGCGCGCCGACGGCCGGGCGCCCCACCGCTGTCGTCCGCGGGGGGAGTCCCGACTGGGGAGGAGTCAACCCTGCGAGGGCGGATCCCGCGCGGCGTTCCGCGTTCTCGACGGCCGCAGCCACGTCCGCGGGCCTCAGCGGGCTCCCGCGGGCTTGCGCCGAGCACCGCGCGGGCCTGCAATGGTCCATGACCAACGGTGGTCGTGGGCAGGGCGAGGTCGACGTCATCGACCTCACCCCGGAGGCGGACGTCCGCCCCCCGCTGGCCGCCGGCGATCACCTCGCCACGGTCCACCCGGCCACCGACCACCCCTCCGCGCCGGCGCCCCTCGCCGTGCGGGCCGCGCTGGCCCTGGTGGTCGCCGGCGTCCTGCTGGCCGTGGGCGGTCTGGCCCGCTCCCACCCGCCCCCCGAGCCGGTCCCGGCCGCGGCGGCGCCGTGGCTGGCCCCCGACGCGGTGTACCAGCGCGCCGCCGACCGCGCGCTGGCGGCCGTGGCCCCCGAGGCCCGCCTGCAGTGGCGGCTGAGCAGCGTGCAGCGCAGCGGGTCGGCGCAGGCGCCGCCGCTGGAGGTCGAGCGGCAGAGCGCCGTGGTCACCGGCCTGGTGGGCGCCCCCTCCAGCGTGCGGGTGCTGCGGGTCGGCTACCGCATCGCGGCCGGGCTGCCGGCGGGCAGCGACGCCGACCCGTGCTCGGCCCCCGTGATGGACGTCCACGCCTGGGCCAGCGACCCGGCCGGCCGCACGGACCTGCCCTGCACCGACGTGACGACGGCCGACGGGCTGCGCTGGGCGCTGCGGGAGGTGCACGAGCGGGCGCCCGCCGACGTCGACCGCCGGCTGGGCGAGCCGCCGCCGCAGGGGACGGTCGTCGTCCGCTCCGCGACCCTGGTCCTGGGGGAGTGGTCGTGCTCGGTGGCCGCCTCGTCGGTCGTGCGGGACCGGCGCACCTGGGAGCCGCTCGGCGCGCCGGTGCAGCCGCCGCTGACGACGGCCCAGCTGCAGGAGGTCGCTCGCGCGCTCGCCTGGGCCGGCGGCTGAGCGGGCGCGCACCCCGGCCGCCTCCTCTGCCACGATCGGGGGGTGAGCGAGCACCCCCGCGGCACCGCGGACGTCCTGACCCTGCCCGGCTGGCGGCCGCTGCACTCGGGCAAGGTGCGCGACCTGTACCTGTCCGAGGCCGACGAGACCCGGGTGCTCGTCGTGGCCAGCGACCGGATCAGCGCCTACGACCACGTGCTGCCCAGCACCATCCCGGACAAGGGCGCGATCCTCACCGCCCTGAGCCTGTGGTGGTTCGAGCAGATGGACGACTGGGGGCTCGGCCTGGGCCACCACGTGGTCGAGACCGCGCCCGGCCCGGGCGGGGTCCCGGCGGCGGTGGCCGGCCGGGCCATGGTCTGCCGGCGCCTGGAGATGCTGCCGGTGGAGTGCATCGCCCGCGGCTACCTCACCGGCTCGGGCCTGGAGGACTACCGCGCCACCGGCGCCGTGGGCGACACCGAGCTGCCGCCGGGCCTGGTGGACGGCGACCGGCTGCACGCGCCGATCTTCACGCCCACCACGAAGGCCGAGGTCGGCCACCACGACGAGGCGGTCAACCTCGCGGCCGTCGCCGAGATGGTCGGCGACGACCTCGCGCACCGCCTGCGCGAGGTGACCCTCGCCGTCTACACCCGCGCCGCCGAGCTGGCCGCCGAGCGCGGGATCCTCCTCGCCGACACCAAGCTCGAGCTGGGCCTGGACCCGGCGGCCGGCGGTGCGCTGACCCTGGGCGACGAGGTCCTGACCCCCGACTCCTCCCGCTTCTGGCCGACCGAGACCTGGTCGCCCGGGCGCTCGCAGCCGAGCTTCGACAAGCAGTACGTGCGCGACTGGCTGACCTCGCCCGCCTCGGGCTGGCACCGCGACGGGGCCGAGCCGCCGCCGGAGCTGCCCGCCGAGGTCGTCGAGCGCACCCGCGAGCGCTACGTGGAGGCCTACCAGCGCCTCACCGGCCGCACCTGGGCGTGACACCGGCCCGGGCGGGTGCGAGCCTGCCCCGGTGACCGCCTCCCACGTCCACGACCGCCACCTGCCCCCCGACCACACCTCCCCGGCCGCCTCGGTCGGCGAGACCGACGTCGTCGTCATCGGCGGTGGCCCCACCGGCGAGAACGTGGCCGCCCGCGCGGTCGAGGGCGGCCTGAGCGCGGTGCTCGTCGAGTCCGACCTCCTCGGCGGGGAGTGCTCGTACTGGGCCTGCATGCCGTCGAAGGCGCTGCTGCGCCCGGTGCACGCGCTGGCCGCCGCGAAGCGCGTTCCCGGCGCCCGCGAGGCCGTGACCGGCGAGCTGGACGTCGCCGCCGTGCTCGCCTACCGCGACTCCTTCACCTCCGGCTGGGACGACGGCGGCCAGGTGGAGTGGGCCGCCGGCGCCGACATCACCGTGGTCCGCGGCTTCGCGCGCCTGTCCGGGGTGAGGCAGGTCGAGGTGACCAGCGCCGACGGCTCGGTCGCGACGATCACCGCCCGGCACGCCGTGGTCGTCGCGACGGGCTCGACGCCGTCCGAGCCGCCCGCCGAGGGCCTGGCCGACACCCCGCACTGGGGCAGCCGCGAGGCGACCTCGGCCAAGGAGGTCCCGGGGCGCCTGGTCGTCGTCGGCGGCGGGGTCGTGGGCTGCGAGCTCGCCCAGGCCCACGCCCGCCTCGGCGCGCAGGTGACGCTCCTGACGCCGTCGCGGCTGCTGGGACGGATGGAGGAGCGCGCCGGCGACCTCGTGGCCGAGGCGCTGCGCGCGGACGGCGTCGACGTCAGGCTCGGCGCGAAGCTCGCCTCGGTCTCGCGGGAGGGCACCGACGGCCCGGTCACCGTGACCACCGCCGACGGCGAGAGCCTCGTCGCCGACGAGCTGCTCGTGGCCACCGGACGCCGTCCGCACACCGCCGACCTCGGGCTGGACGCGGTGGGCCTGGAGCCCGGCTCGGCGCTGGAGGTCGACACCACCGGCCTCGTGACCGCGCTGGACCAGGGCGACGACCCGTGGCTCTACGCCGCGGGCGACGTCACCGGGCAGGCGCCGCTGACGCACATGGGCAAGTACTCCGCGCGCGCCACCGGGGACGTCGTCGCCGCGCGCGCCCTGGGCAAGGCCGTCCACGCGGGCCGCTGGGGGAAGCACGCCACCACCGCCCAGGTCGCCGCGGTGCCGCAGGTCGTCTTCACCGACCCCGAGGTGACCGCCGTCGGGCTCACCGCGCAGCAGGCCCAGGACGCCGGCCTGCGCACCCGCGTGGTCGACCTGGACCTCGCCGTCGCCGGCTCCTCGCTGCACGCCGAGGGCTACACCGGCTGGGCGCGGATGGTCGTCGACGAGGACCGCCGCGTGGTCGTCGGCGTGACCTTCGTCGGGCAGGACACCGCCGAGCTCCTCCACTCGGCCACCGTGGCCGTCGTGGGCGAGGTGCCGCTGGAGCGGCTCTGGCACGCCGTGCCGTCCTACCCCACGATCAGCGAGATCTGGCTGCGCCTGCTGGAGGCCTACGGGCTCTGACGCGCGGGTGGGGAGGCGCAGACCCCACCCGGGCGCGCTCAGACCCGGGCCGGTCAGGCCTCCAGGACGCCGGAGCCGCCGGTGTCGTGCAGGTGCGTGCCCTCCGGGGCGAGCGAGCTGACGTTGCGCAGGTAGACCGCGCGCCCGGCGGGCGAGAGCAGGCCGTCGTGCACCGGGACGGCGACCCGCGGGTGCACCGCGCGCAGGAAGTCGACCGTCTCCCGGCTGGCCGCCCACGGGGCGCTGATCGGCAGGGCCAGCACGTCGACGCCCTCGGGGGCGCTGGCGTAGGAGTCGCCGGGGTGGAGGAGCACCGGCTCGCCCGTGGCGGAGAAGAGCAGGCCGATGTTGCCGATCCGCGGCACGGCGTCGTGGATCAGCGCGTGCGTGCCGCCGACCGCGCGCACCCGCAGCCCGGCGACGTCGAGGTGCTCGCCCGGGTGCAGCGGCGCCAGGTCGACGTCGGAGGCGGCGACGTCCAGCCCGCTGTCGGCCAGCGACGCCGCGAGCTCCGGCTCGGTGCGCAGGAGGGCCCCGTCGTTGGCCTCCAGCAGCTGCGGCAGCCGCTCCACGTCCACGTGGTCGGGGTGCGCGTGGGTGATGAGGACGGCGTCCAGGCCGGTCAGCTCCTCCCAGCCGGTGGAGAGGGTGCCGGGGTCCACGAGCACCCGGGCGGTGGCGGTCTCGACGAGCAGGCAGGCGTGGCCGAGGTGGGTGATGCGCATGGGCCCACCCTGGGCCGAGCGCCCAGCACGGGCAAGCCCCGCCCCACCGCGCGGACGGCCGCTCCGGCAGGGAAGGCTTGCCTAAGTCCGTCGCGGCGGTCCACGATGACCCGTGCCCGCCGCGACCCGCCCCCCG